>RSAS01000756.1:0-7459 GCA_003934145.1 Candidatus Viridilinea halotolerans
CTCAGGGTGACAGAACTTTTGTTTCTCACGGGCCACTGGCCCGCAGGCCATTTGACACTCAGGGTGACAGGAACCGTTCCCTGTTCTCCGTTCTCCGTTCTCCGTTCCCCGTTCTCGGTTCTCGGTTCTCGGTTCTTTTACGGCGTGCCCAGCCGTACCACCAGCGTTGGACGGCCTACCTCGTTCCAGTCGCCGGTATCGGATGAGACAAAGTGCTTGCCGCTGTGGTATGCGTCATCGGCGGAATAGAGCGCCAAACGCAGCGGCGTCCCTGCCGCGTAGGCGGCGGCAACAGCGCGGCTCACGTTGAACTCGCGGGGGATGCCGGGCCAAGCAGCCGTTTGTTGCAATACCGGCACCCAAGCGGCCCCCACATTCTCGCGGGCGAGCGGGGCGTTGTTCCAGGTAAGCGTCTGCTCTTGCCAGGCATCATCAACGCTAAAGACCTGAATCAATGAAGGGATGGCGTCTTCAGGTTGTGAGTTGCCAAAGTGGTGCAAAACAAGCTTGGCATCAACGACGACCCGTCCGGCGGGCAGGCTGTTCAGCGGGAAGGTGACATAATATTTGGAGAAACATGGCCAGTCGGCGATGTCGGACTGATTCTGGATGTTGAAGTCGCCGCCGCCCGCGCCGCCCGTCGCGCTACCCCATTCCGTCCAGAAATCGAGGCCCTCGCCACAGACGGCCCCGCCACCCACGGCGACATCGGGCACTGTTAGGCCATTGAGCCGGTGGCGCAGCATAAATGTTTGGGGATTACTGGCGGCGGGGGGCGCATAGCTGGGCAAGCCAAAGTGGAGCAGGCCCCACGTCGCCGGATCGGCCTGTTGCCATTCAGGGGGCCAGATCTGGGGCGCAATTGCTGTCCCAGCACTATCGTCGCGGTCGTCGAGGCGCAGCGCCATAAGCCAGCGCGTGGCATCGGCAGGGCGCTGGCTGAGGCCCAGGCTGCTAAAAGGAATCTCGAAGGTCATGGCCCAACCACGGTCGTCACGCTCATCGTTCAGCCCTTCACCACGCCATGCGGCAAAGGTGGTGAAGGGCGTGTTGGCTGCCTGCCATGTGCTGCCCTCGGCGCGATAGGCCGCCTGGTAGGGTACACGATTGGCGACCTCTTCCTCATGGTCGCTCAACTGGGAGACAAACCGGTGCTGTGCGCTACCCGTGTCGAGGTAGAGCGTCAGCGCATCCCAGTTGGTCAGATCCTCGCGTGTGGGCGTAGCCTTATACCAGAGGCGGCGGTCGAAGACAGCAACATAGACATAAAGCTGCGTGTCGCTGTAGCCAATGCGCACATCGGCATAGTTGCGGCTGCGCTCAACCTGACCAAACCAGAAGATGGCCAGCTCGGGAAATTTATCAGCGAGATTGGCCGTGGCAAAATAGGGCGCGTTGACGCGGTAGCTTTGGATAATAGGCTCAGGATTAGGATTAGGGCTAGGATCAGGATTAGGATTAGGATCAGGATTAGGATTAGGATTAGGATTAGGCTCAGGATTAGGATCAGGATTAGGCTCAGGGTTAGGCTCAGGGTTAGGCTCAGGGTTAGGCTCAGGGTTAGGCTCAGGGTTAGGATCGCCCGATCGCATAACGAGAGGAAAATAGTAGACATAGGAACCATTAGCGTAGAGCGGCAGCACAAAGAGCAGGACAAGTAGGGCAAGCGGAAGTAGACGCATGGAGCGCATGTTTGTCTCCTTGTTGAAGCACTGGGCGTGCACCAATAACAGTTAGGTTGGCTCTGCGGGCTTTATGGGTGTACTGTCGTGTTTTTCCAATTGATCCTATGAAGAATTTACGCCCTCCCTATTGGCTATCGGCTATCGCCCAGCGCCCCCAGCATCGCCCGCAACTTAATCTCCGTTTCGCGCTCTTCACGCTCTGGGTCGGAGGCGGCGACAATGCCGGCCCCCGCGAAGAGGCTGGCTTCGTAGCGTCCGACAAGCGCGGAGCGGATGGCGACGGCGAATTCGCCTTGTCCCCGGAGATCAACCCAGCCGATGGGCGCCCCGTACCAGCCGCGGTCGAGCCGTTCGTGCTGACGAATCCAGGCGAGCGCGGCCTCGCGGGGTTGCCCACCGAGGGCCGGAGTCGGGTGCAGGCGGGCGACCAGATCAAGGATACTGGTGCCAATTGCAGCGGTCGCGCTGAGCGGCGTGAAGAGATGTTGCACATTTCGCAGGCGCATCAGGGTTGGCTCAGGCGCAACAACGACTTCAGTGCAAGCATGACGCAGTGCCGCGAGCAGCATCTGGGTGACGACGGCATGCTCGACGCGATCCTTGGGGCTAGCCAGCAGCGCTTGGCCTAAGGCTGCATCTTCAGCGGGATTTGCACCACGCGGCGCGGAGCCAGCCAGCGAGCTCGCGGCGACGGTATGCCCGCGCAGGCTTACGAGGCGTTCGGGCGACGCGCCCAGGAAGGTGCGCCCGCCGCGCGCCAAGGCAAAAACAAAGGTGTCGGGGTAGTCGCGGCAGAGCGCCGCCAGCGTTGTTGCCGGATCAAAGGGCGTCGTCGATCGGGCACACACTTCACGCGCCAAGACCACCTTCTCCAGCGTCCCGGCCCGCAACTCCGCCACTGCGTCGGCCACCATCGCTCGCCACGCGCCCGGCGGCAGCGCGTCAAACAACTCTAGCCCCGCGCCAACCCGAGGCACCTGCCAAGCCCGCCCCAGCAGATCACGCAAGCGTCGCACCGCCGCAAGGTGCAACTGGATCGACGAAGTGGTTGGCCCGACTAAACCGTTGACGGTGAGGCTCGTTCGCGCCCCATCGGTGGCCAGCGTAAGGCGCGGCAACAACAGCAAACCATCGGCAAAGCCATCCCAATGGCCCAGCGTCGGGCGCAACGGATCGAACGCGAAACCTGCGGCAGCCATCGGGCCGCTAAAGGGCAGCGCGGGGTCGGCGGAAACCTCGGCATGCTCAACTAATTCGCGCCACGCGTGCGCCGCGAGGGCAAAACGTTCTGGGCCAGTGGCGGCGAAACTCCAGGCAGCACCCAGGCCCGCCACAGCCAAACCATCCGCCGGGCGACTCCAAAAGAGGCGGTTGTGGGTCACGCCTAGGCCGCGCGCAAAGAGCGCCAACGGATCACGCGGCTTGAGTTCGGTGGTGACACTCACCAACACCGGACGACCCAGCCGTCGGGCGCGACGGCGGGCGCGTTCGGCCAACTCCTCCATCCGTGAACGCTGCAAAAACGCAGCCGTAGCGACACTAACACCAAGCATAGGTGGGGGGGTTGGGGGCGAATTCGCCGCCCCCAAAGCTATTTTTTTGTAGTGTGGCGGCGGCAAAGCCGCCGCCACACTACAAAAAAGGGAGGTTTGGGGCTCGCCCCAGGAACTTCGCGCAAGCCCCACCATTATACTCTACCAGCACAACGCCCCCCCGGCGCAACTTATGCTACAATGATCCTATTCAGCGTAAGGGATGGCTCATAACCACTTTACAGTTCGCCGCTGCCGCGCTGGGGGCGCGGGGGCATGGCTCCCGCAAAAACCCCATCCCAGTGGGATGAGGGGAATGCGCAGCCCTCCCCTCACCCCACCAAACTGTAAAGTCGATCGCCGCAAGGCGAAACCATCCTTAACAACGTTCTTCGGTGGAGGTGCGCCTCCCCCGCGCCCCTGCCGGAGGGTCTCTTGATGCACGAAGCACTCACGGTCAGCGCGGTGGCCAGTTACTTGAGCGAACTGCTGGAGGTTCACCCGCTTTTTGGCGATCTCTGGATCGAGGGTGAACTTTCCGAGTTTAAGCGCCATAGTGCCTCGGGCCATTGCTATTTTAATCTGAAAGACGCACACGCGCTGCTTCGCGGGGTGATGTGGCGTAGTGATGCGGCCCGCTTGGCAGCGATGCCCAAGTCGGGCGATCATGTGTTGGCCCACGGACGCCTCGCCTTCTATGTGCCGCGTGGCGATCTACAGATCTATGTCGATCGTTTTGTGCCCGCTGGCGCGGGGTTGCTCAATGCGCGCTTTGAAGAACTGAAGGCCCGCCTTGAGCGCGAAGGTCTCTTTGCCGCCGAACGTAAACGCCCCCTGCCCCCCCGCCCCCGTCACCTTCTCCTTGTTACCGCCCCCGGCGGCGCGGCGCTGCAAGATATGCTTACCATTCTGGCCCGCCGCTGCCCCCTCGTCACGGTTACTGTGGTACCATGTCTGGTGCAGGGTGAGCGTGCTCCCGATAGCATCGTCGCAGCACTCTACCAAGCCTATACCCTCAGCGGCGATCTCATTATTTTGGCGCGCGGCGGCGGTTCGCTTGAGGATCTCTGGGCCTTTAATGATGAGGCGGTGGCGCGAGCAATCTTCGCCAGCCCCGTGCCATTGATCAGCGGCGTGGGCCACGAGACCGATACAACCATTGCTGATTTCGTGGCCGATGTGCGCGCCCCTACCCCCTCCGCCGCCGCTGAGTTGGCGGTGCCCGCCCTGGCTGAATTGCACGAGCAACTGCACTATACCCGCCTGCGCCTGCAAAGGCTTGTAGACCAAGATCTGAAACATCGTCGTGATGCTGTCCAAAGCGCACATGCGCTTGTCGAACGCCACGCCCCCCGTCGCCGCCTCGCCCGCGATCGCCAACAACTCGACGATCTTGCGCGTCGCGTGTTGCGTGCCGCCCACATGGCCACCGAACGCCGCCGTTTGGCTCTCCAAGGGCTGCACGGCCAACTAGAGGCGCTCAGCCCGCTCGCCACCCTTGCCCGCGGCTATGCGGTTGTGCGCAATGCACGCAGCGGTGCCGTCTTGACCAGTCCGCACGAGGCCCCCCCCGCCACCGCGTTGCGCCTCACGCTGCGCGATGGCGAGGTCGCGGCCACCGTCGATAGGTGAAGCTTCACTCCTTCTGAAGGGGAGGTTTGGAGGGGCAAAGCCCCTTCAAACCTCCCTACAGACTACCTCTATGAACGAACCCACCCCCGTTGATACCTACGAGACGCTCTACCTCCGCCTGCAAGAAGTTGTGGCGCAACTCGAAGCGGGCGAGTTATCCCTTGCCGAAACGTTAAAACTCTACGAACAGGGAACCCTCCTCGCCGCTGAGTGTCAACGCCTCCTTGATGCGGCTGAACTGCGTGTGCAGCAGGTTCAGGTTGGTGAAGCATAATGCCAGTGATGAGTGATGAGTGGCAAGTGACGATCAGGAATCCGTAGTGAACTAAGTGAACATTCTCTAATCCCCATGCGCGTCCCTGAGATCTACCATCGCTATCCACGGCTCACAAGTAGCATTACAGCATGGCTGCCAGCCCTGTTGCTGGTGGTGAGCGTTGCGTATCTTGGTATCCAGATCCTGCGTGGTATGTGGGATCTGGCCGGCCAAGCTCCGCGTCTCCCCGGTTTCGCGCAAGCCTTGGATCCCCTGCTTGCGCTGCTTGACGGCCAGCCGCGCCTGCGCGCAACGACCATCTACGAACTAGCCCCCAACCTGCTTGGCCCCTTGCTGTGGGCCGGGTTGGCGCTCTTCGTCGCGCTCTACCTGCGCAACGCTTTGCCCTCTATTCGCAGCAGCCATGTTGGGCTGCTGGTGGAATTTGCCGGTTCGTGGTTGCCCCTGCGCTGGGAAGAGTTGCGCCTCTTACGGGTCACCCAGGATGCAGCCGGAGAGCGTTTCATTATCTTGGCCGAAGTCCAGCCGGGACGCCTCACCACTTGGCATCGTTTCTATGGCCTGCTCTACGGGCTGCGCTGGCATCCCGGCTTCCTGATTAGCTCGCAGATTGGTCAGGCCGAGCAACTCATCCAGACGATCATCACCCAGAGTGAACGTGCGGCACGCGCAATTGATGGGGTGCAAGCGGTGCAGTTGCGCGAAGATCTGCGCTCACCTCTTTTTCAACTTCTTTTGGGGCCGACTGCATTGCTCGGATCGAGCGCTAAAGGAGCGGAGCAGCGCGGCACAAGCATTAGCATCCCCAGCATTGAGGGTGGCCCGATTAAGGCCACCTACGCACCACGCCTCAAGGCCATTGTGTCGAGCCTCACGCTGCTGTTGGGCTTGGCGCTGCTTTTAAGTTACCTGAGCTACTGGGTGCGCTTCCTCGCCCTGAGCGTGCCAGGGGTGCGTTCAACGTGGCCTTTCAGTAGCCTGCTGACTACGCCCGGCTATGCTGATCTTCTTAATGCCTACCCCGACCAAGCCGTACCCTTTATGGGTGTCGCCACCGTAGTCGGCCTGCCAGCCCCTTGGTGGCATCTGATTGCGGCACACCTGATGCTACTCTTGGGCCTACCGCTGCTACTCTGGCTGCGCCAACTCATGCCCAGTATGGAGGCCCGCGACGAGGGGATGTTCGTGCGCGGCACCTTGGGCGACCGTGGTCGCTTGATTCCCTGGCAGCAGGTGACGGCGTTCAAAGCCACCGAGATCGATGAAGAACGCCAAGTGGTTCTGTTGCAGGCGGCGCGTATGCCCGCCGCGACGCGTATTAACAGCCTGCTCTACGATGGTAGCAGTACCCCCGGCGTCTTCATCGCCTCGCAGATCAACAACTTTGAGCCGCTGCTTGGCGAGGCACTGAACCAACTTGCGCCCATTGAGGCGACGGAGGGCCAAGCGCCAATTTTGCAACAAGAGGCTCGCTCGTGGCTGATCTGGCTGCTCTTTGATCGCAAAGCCGCCCTGTACGCGCTGGTGAATGAGGCCCGCGCTGAAATGGAGACGCAGACGCTTGAGGCCAAACGGGTGCTGCGCAGTGGCAAACCCAGCCTCTTCCTCGCCCTCTTCCCGGCCTTGCTGCTCCTCGTCGGCGGCTTGCTCGCTGTCAGCCCGCCCGGTGCCGGGTTGCTCTTCGCCTTCCTCTTTCTCTGGCTCTTTGCGCTCCTCGAATGGCCCATGGTGAGCCAACTCTCGATGCTGCTCGACCAGAAGACGGATGGTGGCTACGAGGGAGCGCGCGCCTACTATCTCTATCCGCAGAGCCAACTGCCGCGCATCCTGCCGCTCTTGGCGGCCCTCTATTTCCAAATTATTGGCCTGCCACTCCTCGCGATCCTCGCCTGGATCGGAGCGATAGTCTGGGCCTACTTCCTTACTGTTGATCTCTGCACTACCCTCTATGATTGGAAGGGTAGCCAAGCCATTCTGGGCGGCTTAATGCCGGTGGTGTGGCAGATGCTGCTCTTGGTTGCTTTTCTTCTTTTGTAGGGGCTGCGCCCTGCACCTCGCCGGATGGCGGGAAGGGTACGCGCGGGAACCAAGTTCCCGCGCGTACCCTTCCCACGCTTGCACGCGGGAGCATGCGCGGGAACCAAGTTCCCGCGCACACCCTTCTCGCGCTTTCACGCGGGAGCATGCGCGGGAACCAAGTTCCCGCGCGTACCCTTCCCGCGCTTTCACGCGGGAGCATGCGCGGGAACCAAGTTCCCGTGCGCACCCTTCCCGCGCTTTCACGCGGGAGCATGCGCGGGAACCAAGTTCCCGCGCGTACCCTTCCCGCGCTT
>RSAS01000756.1:7559-12726 GCA_003934145.1 Candidatus Viridilinea halotolerans
GCGCGGGAACCAAGTTCCCGCGCGTACCCTTCCCACGCTTGCACGCGGGAGCATGCGCGGGAACCAAGTTCCCGTGCGCACCCTTCCCGCGCTTTTACAAGGAGACCCTTTATGCAACGCACTGTCGTTACGACAACGGACGCCCCGGCGGCAATTGGGCCCTATTCCCAGGCAATCGTGGCCGGGGGGATGGTCTTTGTTTCGGGGCAATTGCCCGTCGATCCCGCAACCAGCCAGTTGATCGAAGAGGACATTGGGGCCATGACCCGTCAGATCTTTGCTAATCTGCAGGCTGTCTTGACGGCGGCGGGCACCACGCTGGGCCAAGTGGTAAAAATGACCGTCTTTCTGGCCGATATGAATGATTTTCAGGCAATGAATGCGGTCTATGCCGAATTCTTCCCGGAGAACCCACCAGCCCGTTCGACCGTCCAGGTGGCGCGTTTGCCCCGCGATGCGCGCATCGAGATTGAGGCGATCGCTTTAGTGTAAGCCACGGTGTGGGGCGTTGCCGCCAAAAAACCAGGGTGTGGGGCGAGCCCCCACACCCTGGTTTTTTGTTCTGTTCTGGCGGCGAAGCCGCCAGAACAGAACAAAAAAGTTCTTCAGGGGAGGCGAAGCTTCCCCCGAACCCCCGCCGGAAGGCGTAACGAGCTACGTACAATCACCCGCCCGGTGGCACGGGCTGCGGAAGGCCCGGCGGCAAGGGAATGTTGGGTTGATCCGGATCTGCTGGCGGCGGGGGCGCGGGTTGCTCCGCTGGCGGCGGATCGGGTTGCGGTGGCTCTGGGGCTGGTGGCGGCGCAGGTGCAGGCGCAGGCGCAGGTATGGGCGCAGGGGCCGCGTCCGGCGCACGGATGCCCAGGATGACCGCCGTACCCGGCAGGATCCAATCGCCTGTGGCTGGCAGTGAACTGAGCACCACATACGCTCCATAGCGATCAAATTGATCACCGATGCGCGAACGATCCTGGTAATCTACGTGGATGCTACTCGCGGGTACGCCCAACGTCTCAAGCAGGCGGCGCGCTTGGTTTTCGCCCAAACCCTTCAGGTCAGGCATCATGATCGCCCCTGCTACTGGTGCCTGCGGCGTCGGCGGCTCCACGACGGCGGGCGGCTCAAAGAGTTCTGCATTGCAACTGGGCAACTCGTCGGCATTGAAGCCAGGGCCTGCTGAACCACCCGGCCAGACGTAACGCACGCGCATGGCGGGGTCGGGCGGCGGGATGTTCCAGAGGGTAATGGTGCGCCGCAGCACCTCCGGGTAGCTTGCGCCCGCGACCGGACGACAATAGCCCCCTCCACTGCTGGATTCACCTTCGGCGGGGGCGACGACACTCAGTTGGCCGTCAGATGTCCAGTCGGCCTCGGTGGGAATGCGTACCACTTCCACCCGCCGGTAGATGTCACAGGGAATGTTAGCCTGCTGGAGCCGCTGATCCAGTTCGGGGCCAGGGGCAAGTTGGGCCGTAGCGGTGAAGATACTGGTCAGCATCGTGCGCGTGAAGAGCTCTTCGCGGTAGCCGCCAAACGGCCCCGGTAGTTCACAGATCGGGAGGCGGAAGAGGCCGTCACTGGGCAAGGTGAATTCTGTGGGCAGCACCGCACCCATGAAAGGCGTCGCGAAGAGCTCCGCGTAGCGCTCGTCGTTGTCCATCCAGACGAAGATCTCTTCCATGACATTGCGCCAGATGATGCCGCCACCCGTGAGACTCTCGACGCGGGCAGTGGTCTCGTTATTGTTGTTGCCCGTCCAGACGCCAATGGTCACAAAGGGGGTATAGCCCGCCGCCCAGGCGTCGCGCCAATCGTTGGTCGTGCCGGTCTTTACGGCAGCGGGCAGGCTTAGTTGAAGGGGGCTATTCAGCCCCCACACGGCTTGGCGGGCGCGATCTTCGCTGAGCATATCGGTGATAATGGCGGCGAGTTCTGGTTCGAGCACCTGTTCGCCGACCGAGGGCGTGAACTGCTCTAGTACGCGATCATCCGCATCGGTGACCTTGAGGATGGCCATGGGCGGATAGTAGCGGCCATTGCTGGCCAGCGTATTGTAGGCCGTCGTCAATTCTAGGGGCGTCACCTCGCCACCGCCGAGGGTGAGTGCCAAACCATAGAAATCGAGTCCACGCTTCAGCCCCTGTTTAATCCCCACGCGGTCGAGCAGATCGAGCGTCTCGTCAATCCCCGCATAGCGCAGCGCCAAGACGGCGGGAATATTGAGGGAATTGGCGAGGGCGGTACGCATGCGCACCGGGCCGTTGAAGCGCCCGTTGTAGTTGAGTGGCGTATACCACTGGCCCACCATGCCCGTCGGAAACTCGGTGGGCACATCCCACAACACCGTCGCCGGCGTCATGCCCTGCTCCATCGCGGCGAGGTAGGTAAAGGGCTTCAATGCCGAGCCGGGCTGGCGCTCGCGGGTGGTAACATTGACTTGACCATCAAGCACGTTGCCCGTCTCGCCGGGGGTACGCGTTGGCTTGATCGCGTTGTAGTCAATGCTGCCCACCATCGCCAGAATCTGGCCGGTGTGGGGCTGCATCACCACCACGGCGGCATTATGGATATTGCGCGACTCAAGTTCGGCAATGCGGGCTGCCGCTGTCTGTTCGGCCATACGTTGCAAGTTAAGATCAATGGTCGTGTAGATGCGCAAACCGCCGCCGAAGAGCGCCTGCTGGCCATAACGCTCCTGAATCTGATCGCGCACATAGAAGACAAAGTGGGGCGCATTGATCGGCACCTCTTGCCGCACAAAACGGAGCGGTTCGGCGATGGCGACGCGCGCCTCAGCTTCGCCAACATAGTCATCTTCGACCATGCGGCGCAGCACGGCGACCTGACGTCCACGCGGTGCGCTGACGCCCTGCGGCAAGCGGTAATCGGGTTCCAGCCAGTCATCCGTGAGGATCACGCCCGGCAGGTAGCCGCCCGCGTCGTCGCGTTCGAGGTGGTTAATCGGATTATAGTACGTGGGCAACTGCGGCAAGCCCGCGAGCAACGAGGCTTGATTGAGGTTCAGATCATTGGCGCTAACGCCAAAAAAGCTCTCACTAGCCGCTTCAATGCCATAGGCCATATTGCCATAGAAATTTTCATTGAGGTAGAGCTCAAGAATCTCCTCTTTGCTAAAGCGCTCATCGAGCGCTTGGGCGAGCATCAACTCCTTGACTTTACGCTCATAGCGCCGCTCTGGCGCACGCTCATCCTCCGTAAGCACGCTATTCTTAATCACCTGTTGGGTAATCGTCGAGGCACCGCCCGTCTCTTCGCCTGCCTGCAGGCTACTGATCAGCGTACGGACAATCCCAGCAACATCAATCCCCGGATTGGTAAAGAAGGTCTTATCTTCAATCGCCACCGTCGCATTGATCAGCAGCGGCGAAATTTGCTCAATCGGGACATTTGTACGTCTTCCGGCATCAAAGAACTCATAGAGCAACTCGCCATTGCGATCAAAGATGCGCGACGTCTGGAAGAGTTCACGTCCCTCAAGCGCCGCAAGGCGGGGCGTCAGCGAGGCGGTGGTATCGGCATAGACCGAGTAGGCTAGCGTACCCATGCTGAGTACCACAGCCGCCACGGCGAGCGTCAAAGCGAACAACAACTGGCCCACAAGCCGTGTGGCCAGGCGTGGCGTGGTGGGCACACGACGGCCACGCAACATCCCCGGAAAAGCCGGGCGGCGCGTGACACGGTGGCCACCAGAAGTACGGCGTAGATGACGGTTCCTTAGCATACGCAGAGTATAGCATGTCCGGAGGTGTGCGGTATGATGCACCCAAGAATTTATAGTCCTAAGCGGCTGTCTGAAAAGTCGGTGGACTGCTCCGGAGTGCCGGCTTTAGCCGGCTAAAGCCGGCGCTCCGGAACAGTCCGCGCACAAAAGCCGGGCTTGACCGCCCACTTGTGCGTGGTGTATGCTTCAACCTATGACTCAACCAACGTCTAACGCAACCAGCGAGTTTCTGCTCGTGCGGGTGAGCGACGAACTCTATGCGCTACCTAGCACTGCGGTGCGCGAAGTCGCCCGCTGGCGCAGCCCTACGCCTGTGCCGGGCGCGCCCCCCGTGCTGCAGGGCATCATCAGCCAGCGCGGCGTGGTTACGCCCATTGTTGATCTGCGCTTACTACTTGGCCTTGCCGCCAACGCCCCTACCCGTGCCACTCGTTTGATCATGATGCACCACGAGAATTGCGATTTCGCCCTGCTCGTTGATGCCGTTCTCGATCTCACCGCCCTGCCCCCTAGCGCCCTCGCTCCCACTCCAACCGCCCTCGAAGCGAGCCGCGCCCGCCTGCTGAGCAGTGTCGCCCGCCATGGCGACCGCCCCCTCGGCATTTTGAGCATCGCCGCGCTTGTTGCGGCCCTCCAAGAGACTATCTGACCCCTTTTCACCACAATACCTTTCAAGCTAAGGATGAGCATAGACCTCACAGGTCTTTGCTGATGGCCTCCTGGTGTGGCAGGGTAGACCTGTGAGGTCTTATTTGAAGAGTATTGCCTTTTAACCATTTCAACCATTGTGGTTCAACCTTCTGCTACCATAGATACAACGCCTCCGCTCCTCCTTGAGGTGCGTACCGCCATCCGTTGTTACCTCGTGCCCCGTTCCCATGTTGATTATCTGGTAAAACGCGGCGCTGAGCCCCTGCCCGAACGCGATGAACGCGGTCGCCCTTTGGTTGCCCACGAGTTGGGCGCGTTGCTCGATCCATCAGATCTTGGTCTCCCGCCCAGACACCACGCGCTGATGGTTACCCTCCGCCGCCGCACGGTTGTTCTCCGTGTGGCGCGTATCGAGACCCTCACTGCCCCTGGCCCTCTCCAACCCCTTGGCCCCTTCATCACTCCACACCTCGCCCGACCTTGGCTCCTCGGCGCCGTGGTTGTTGCCGACATGCCCATCCTTGTGTTGGATCTGCGCCGCATTGCGGCAGATGTCGCCCTTGGTGTTGTGTAGCGGGCATGGGCGAAACACGTTCGCCCATGCCCGCTTCTTCAGTCGTTGGGGCCGCCCCCCAAACCTTCACTTTTTGTGGCGTGTTGGCGGCTTCGCCGCCAGCACGCCACAAAAAGAATTGGGTGTGACTGGAATCTGTAGGGCAGTGCCCTACAACCCCGCCGGACAGGGGGAAATGCGGGGGAACCAGG
This sequence comes from Candidatus Viridilinea halotolerans, assembly GCA_003934145.1. Classification (GTDB taxonomy): domain Bacteria; phylum Chloroflexota; class Chloroflexia; order Chloroflexales; family Chloroflexaceae; genus Viridilinea; species Viridilinea halotolerans. The sequence continues at coordinate 12,718 of RSAS01000756.1, forward strand.
TTCCCCCGC
>RSAS01000754.1:0-6784 GCA_003934145.1 Candidatus Viridilinea halotolerans
GCTGATGTGCGCGTCGAACATTCGATGAACTATCTGGTGCAGGGCCAGGATTACCTCTTTAATCTCGCAGGCCAGACGAGCCACATGGACTCGATGCGCGATCCCTATACCGACCTAGAGATCAATTGTCGCGCCCAGCTTGCCATTCTCGAAGCCTGCCGCAAACACAACCCCGCCATTCGTCTCGTCTATGCCTCCACCCGTCAGATTTATGGTAAACCCGACTATCTGCCGGTTGATGAGCGTCACTTGCTGCACCCTACCGATGTCAATGGCATTAACAAAATGGCTGGCGAGTGGTACCACATTCTCTACAACAATGTCTATGGTATTCGCGCTTGCGCACTGCGCCTAACCAACACCTACGGCCCGCGCATGCGTGTCAAGGATGCGCGTCAGACCTTCCTGGGCGTCTGGATCAAGCGGGTGATCGCGGGCGAGCCAGTGCAAGTTTGGGGCGATGGCTTGCAGATTCGTGATTTCACCTACGTGGATGATTGTGTGGAGGCGCTCCTCTTGGCGGCACGCGAACCTGGCGCAGCGGGGCAGATCTTTAATCTCGGGAGCGACGAAACGATCAATCTGCGTGATCTTGCCAGCCTGTTGACAAACATTGCGGGCAGCGGAAGCGTCGAGATCATCCCCTTCCCTGCCGATCGTAAACCAATTGACATTGGCGACTACTACGCTGACTACCGGCTGATCCAGGGGCGACTGGGCTGGACGCCACGGGTGCGTTTGCGCGAAGGGCTGACGCAGACCCTGGCTTTCTACCGCGAAAATCGGGAACACTACTGGTAATGCTTTAGCTTCCGCCTTGCGGCGGGGTTCATGGGAGGCTTCGCCTCTCCTGAAAAACGTTTGGGCGTGACCAAAAGGTGTAGGAAGGATGCGCGAGGGAACCAGGTTCCCCCGCATCCTCCCATCCAAAGGGTCGCGGGGGAACCAAGTTCCCCCGCGACCCTTTGGCGTGCAACAATCGCTACAATGAAAACGTCTGAATAGCAGTACAGGACGTTTAAGGAAGGAACAAACCAATGCAGCCCGATACACGCCTAATGCGTAGCCGCAGCGACCGAATGCTTGCCGGGGTTGCTGGCGGAGTGGCGCAATACCTGAACACCGATCCTGCCCTCGTGCGGCTCATCTTCGTGCTGGTGGCCCTAAGTGGGCCTGCGTTCCTCTTGTACCCCTTGCTCTGGTTGGTGATGCCGCAGGCACCGACCGGGCCTGGTGGGCAGGTCTTTGTGCATACGGGGGCGACGCAGCGTTTGCGCATTGATCCGACGCATGGGGCGGGTGATGAGGAGCACGAGGTGCCGATTAGCAATGTTGGTTCGATGGGCGAGCAGCCTGCGCTTGGGGCAAACAAACAGGGGGGGCAGATGCTCGGCTACATCCTTTTAGGGCTAGGCATCTTCATCACACTCAAGATCATCTGGCCGGGCTTTGCCAGTCTACTTTTGCCGTTGGCGCTGATTGGGGCGGGCATCTGGTTCTTGCGACGGGGTTAACAGCGCCTTTTGCTCTGTTGTGGCGGCGAAGTCACCGCAACGAACCACCCCCGAAGATGACTTGGGTGTGACCAAAATGTGTAGGTAGGGTGCGCACGGGAACCTGGTTCCCGCACATCCTCCCCCCCGTCCAAAGGAGTGTAGGGCACCGCCCTACAGATTCCAGTCACACCCAGATGACTTGGTGCCCGCGCCGCACGCCACGCGCAAAAAAGTACGGGGAGGGCGTTGCCCTCCCCGTACAAGTTAAGTGTTACAGGCTACCATCAGCCTTGTTTGGTGTAAAATTTAGTAGCGATTGCCATAGCCACCACCACCACCACCACCGCCACGGTTGCCATAACCGCCGCCGCCGCCGCCGCCACGGTTGCCGTAACCGCCACCGCCGCCGCCGCGGCTACCACGATCGCGATCCTCCGACTCATTCACCCGCATCGGGCGGCCGTTCAGATCCTGACCGTCGGTTGCCCGGATCACAGTGCTTACATCATCCACATCCATCTCGACAAAGCCGAAGCCACGCGAACGACCAGTATCACGGTCGGTAATCACGCGAGCGCTCTGCACTTCACCGTGGGCCTCGAAGACCCGAGCCAAATCCTCATCACCGACACTCCAGGGCAAATTTCCGACGAACAGCTTGACCAACATCAGCATCACTCCTCTGCGTCTCTGCGCAGTCATCGCTTGGCATACAGCTCCAGTGCCGCAGCCATACCCAACCAGCACGAACCGCCGGTTAGTCAACTGGAATTGACCTATCATTCCGGCTTCCCACAACGTAACACAACCCTTCGCACGAAGGGGTTCGGCGAGTGATCAGGGGACTGTTGAGAAGTCTCTTGATGCGGCCCTCGCAGCCATGTTGACGTTGGCAAACATGGCAATCATAGCATATTTTTCAGGAAAAGCAAGATCCAAAATAGAAGTTTTTCAGGGCTTACGCAGTGCTTTTAAGGCTGCCCCTCTTGTTGTCGGATGTTGGTAGCGAAGCCACCAGCACCCGACAACAAGAGTTTTTTGGGAGCGGCTTACGTTGATGCGTATGAGAGTCCGCATCCCCCATCCCCATCCCCTACCTATGCTATGATGATTAGTGGCAGCCATGCGCGGTGATCGCCATTTGTGGTGTTCTGGAACACCCCACCCTGGTCTGCCCAACCTTCTAGGAAGCGTATGCGACGCAAGATTATTGTGATTGGTAGCGGCTTTGGCGGCTTGAGTGCTGCTATTCGGCTGGCTGCTCGGGGTCATCAGGTGAGTGTCCTGGAGAAGCGCGATAAGCCCGGCGGACGGGCGTATGTTTACAAGACGAAGGGTTTTACCTTCGACAGTGGCCCGACGGTGATAACTGCGCCTTTTATGTTTGATGATATTTGGAAGGCGGCGGGTCGGCGGCGTGAGGACTATTTTACGCTCCAGCCATGCGATCCCTACTACCGCATCTTTAACCATACGAAGCCGGGGCGCTATCTGGAGTATGGCGATGATGAGAACGCCCTGTTAGAGCAGATTCGTAGCTGGAATCCGCGTGATGTGGAGGGCTATAAAAAGTTTATGGCCACCACGCAGGCTATCTTCGAGAAGGGCTTTGTGGAGTTGGCCGATAAGCCCTTTTTGCATTTCACCGATATGCTGCGCGTCGCCCCCGATTTGGTGCGCCTCAAGTCCTATCTGAGCACGTATAGCTATGTGGCGCGTTTTATCAAGAATGATTTCTTGCGCCGCTGCTTCTCGTTCCACCCGCTCTTTATTGGCGGCAACCCCTTTGATGCCTCTGCGATCTACGCGATGGTGCACTACCTGGAGCGTGAGTGGGGCGTGCATCATGCCGTGGGTGGCACGGGCGCGATTGTTAGCGCCATGGAGCGCCTCTTCAAGGAGCTTGGCGGGCGCATTGAGTACAATGCGGAAGTGGATGAGATTCTGGTCGAGAAGGGGCGTGCTGTCGGCGTGCGCATGATGGACGGTAGCGAGCGCCGTGCCGATAGCATCGTCTCGAATGCCGATAGCGCGTACACCTACCAGCGTCTGATTCCGGCGCGCTATCGTCGCGTCAATACCGACCGCGCCTTGGCGCGCAAGAAGTATAGTATGTCGCTGGTGGTGATCTACTTGGGCATCAATCGGCGCTACGACGACACCAATCTGGTGCAGCACAACATTGTCTTTGGCAAACGCTACAAAGGGTTGCTGCACGACATCTTCAACCGACGGCGACTCAGTTCCGACTTTTCGCTCTACATCCACCGCTCGTCGCACGCCGACCCCAACATGGCCCCGGCGGGCGGCGAGGCGCTCTACATCCTTTCGCCCGTGCCCCACATGGGCGCACGCACCGACTGGTCGCAGGCAGGGAAGGGCTATCGCGATGCGATCATCAAGTATGTCGAAGAGCGCTACATGCCCAATCTGAGCCAGCATATCGTGGCCGAACACATGGTTGATCCGCGTTACTATCAGAATGCGCTTAACAGCCACCTGGGGGCCGCCTTCTCCATCCAGCCAACGCTCACCCAATCGGCTTGGTTCCGCCCGCACAATCGCTCCGAGGATGTGGACGAGCTCTATTTCGTTGGCGCAGGCACCCACCCGGGGGCCGGATTGCCTGGTGTGCTCTCGTCGGCGATTATTGTGGAGAATTTGATCGGGTCGGCTTAGACATGGCTCGTAGCCATGGTACCGTTTGCCGCCGCTGTGCTGGGGGTGCGGAAGAACATGGTTCTCCCGCACCCCCCAGCACAGCGCAAGCGGGTTTGGCAGAACCATGTTCTCCCAAAAAACCTCACCCGCCTACGGCGGCAACCAACAGCGCCAGCAGCATACACAAAGAGAATAAGCCCGCCACAATTAGCAACAGCGGGATGAAGAGAACCGCCATCGCAGCTTTACCCGCATCAAGATTGTGGGCGATGCTTGTGGCGATGATCAGCACCACCAAGCCCCAAACCCAGGCGATGGTGGTGAAGGTGCCGCCCATAATGGGAACCACGGCGAGGGCATCGAGCGCATGGGGTGCCACCGAAAGCGAGCCAAGCGCCACCATCTGCTGGATCGTCCCCTGACCGCCGAATTGGCGAGCGATCACATGCGCCGCCGCCGCCGCGAGCAGCATGCCACTCAAGTAGCTCAACGGGCGACTCACTGTTGTGGCCAACAACTGGAACAAGAGGCTCGCCGGACGGGGTAGCGGGGTAGGCAAGGATAGCAACTCCTCCAGCATGGTGAAGAAGGGCTCCTTATTTTCATTGATCACCCGCGTAATATCCGCCGTCGCCGGGCTATTTGAGGTCAGCACAAACTGTGACACCTGAGAATCAAGCTCGCGGCGCCAATTTTGCACTGTGCGCTCCGGGGTAGCGGTCTGGATCATGGTATTAAAGCCCTGCACCGCGCCCACCAACAGCCCCACCAAGAGAATGAGCAGAAAACCGCGCCGTACCCCATCGGGTGCTTCACGCAAGCCGAGCATCATGTTGCGGTTGAGGGTCAATGCGCCATTGAACATTTCAATCATGGTTGATCCCTTTTTTATTGCGTGGTGACGGCGAAGCCGTCACCACGCAATAAAAAATATGGGTGTGACTGGAATCTGTAGGGCGGTGCCCTACAACCCCGCCGGAAAGGGGGAAATGCGGGGGAACCAGGTTCCCCCGCACCCTCTACCTACACATTTTGGTCACACCCAAAAAATATGGGCGCGAGCAAACTCTGTGGGGCTGCGCCCCACACCCCGCTGTAACGAAAGAAAAAGAAGTTCTGCGGGGGAGGCTTCGCCTCCCCCGCACCCCCGCCGGGAGGCTTACGTTCATGCGCATGGGGCGCGGCCCCATACGCATGAACGTAAGCCTCTGGCGGGCCTGCCGGCGGGGGGGCGGGGGCATGGCCCGCGAAAAATTTCCCTTTCCAGCGGGGTTTTAGGGGCCGCAGGCCCCTAAAGTTCATGCGCATGGGGGCGCGGCCCCCGCAAAGAAAGATCAGACAACACTTACCAACAAGAACAAGAGACCACAAGAAAAGATCGCAGCAAGCAGCAGCAACAATGTTGGCCCCAACGCCACCGCCCAAAACGAAGGCCACGCGGGAAGTTGGTGGCTTTCGCGGACGGCGACGTAGGTAGCCAACAGGCCCAGAATAGTGGTGGCCGCCACTTGGGCGTAGGGCACGATTTGGACGAGCGCAAGCAGATGTGCGCCGCTGGCTAACGCGGTGCAGGCCATTGTCTGTTGGTAGGCAGCGCTACCGCCAAAGGCGCGGGCGGCAATATGCACTACACTACCAACAATAAACCAGCCAAGCAAAGCAAAGACTGGCGCAAACAAGACACCAGCAAGACTCTCGATAGGCCCGGTGGCAAGCAGACCACCACCTTGGGGCTGGTTAAAAGCCTCCTCGAAGGCCACGCCGAGTTCCGGAGTCTCAGCCACCAGATTCTGGTAGAGCGGCAGGCGTGCGACGCCATCGTAGAGCGTATCGCGGAAAGCGTTCGCATCGGGCTGGGTCAAATAGACCCCAAAGTTGCCGATCCAAGCCGCAAGCCCCACCGCCAGACCCACCAGGGCCACGAGCAGCGCCCCCCGACCAAAGCCCTCAGGGGCATCACGCTGAATACGAAAGGCTTGGGGATCGAGCAACAAGCCGCCCAAAGCGAGTTGAAAGAGCGTCGTGAGCGAACCCATACATGCCCTCATTCTTCCTTCTGTAGCGCTTTTCCCGCGCTATTTTACCATGGGGGGCGGCTTCGCCGAACCGTAGTCGCATTAAGCTTGGGCTGCCACCCTAAAACCCGCTGGGGGGCAAGCCATGTCCTCTTTTTTGTTGCGTGGTGGCGGCTTCGCCGCCACCACGCAGCAAAAAAGAATATTCGGGGGAGGCTTCGCCTCCCCCGAACCCCCGCCGGAAGGCATAACCCATGCTTCTATAGTACTTGAGTAACACCTATACATAGTACCGGCACATACAAACTACCTGACCCATGCCCTATTGTAACCGCCTTGGGTAATCTGCTATTCTATAGGAGACAGACGGCATTCACCTCTTCCAAACTAATCCACCGTTAGTCACGTTCTTTCACATCACACGAGCGCGTGAGAACATCATTGTAGCCTTCATCCTAGCAAACATCCCACTCCGCATCATTGCTACATCCCTCCACCCACTCTAGCTACATCCCACTCCGCATCATTGCTACATCCCTCCACCCACTCTAGCTACGTCCCACTCCGCATCATTGCTACATCCCTCCACCCACTCTAGCTACGTCCCACTCC
>RSAS01000754.1:6884-7172 GCA_003934145.1 Candidatus Viridilinea halotolerans
GCATCGCAGTTACAATGTAGAACATTTTACCAACCGCTCTAGCCGACACCGCAGCCAACATCGTTGCCCACATCCTCGTACGTTCAAACCGCTCATAGCACTAACCTACATTTCAAAACACTAGTACGTTGCTACGCACTGTGCGCGATGGGTAAGAACCAGAAAACCGGCCTTGGCAGACTGCCAAGGCCGGTTTTTTGGTGGGCTACGCCAGTTGTGGTAGCGCTGCGCCATCCGGCGGGTTTGCGGGGGCTTGGCCCCCGCAGAACCACCCGTTCGACGGGGGTG
>RSAS01000754.1:7272-12718 GCA_003934145.1 Candidatus Viridilinea halotolerans
GCGGGTTTGCGGGGGCTTGGCCCCCGCAGAACCACCCGTTCGACGGGGGTGCGGGGGCTTGGCCCCCGCAGAACCACCCGTTCGACGGGGGTGCGGGGGCTTGGCCCCCGCAGAACCACCCGTTCGACGGGGGTGCGGGGGCTTGGCCCCCGAAAAATTCCCCCTTCCGGCGCGGGGTTTAAGGGGCCGCAGGCCCCTTAACGTAAAGCGCAAGCCCCATGCATGCGCTTTACGTTAAGCGATCAACGACCATAGCCACAAAGAGTAGCGCAAGGTAGAGCAGGCTATATTTGTACAACCCCCAGATGCTGGCGTGATCGCCGCGCCGCCAAACGGCCCAGGCGTAGGAGAGAAAGATCACACCAAAGCCGACGGCGGCGGCAAAGTAGAGCCAGCCCATTGCGCCGATGGGGGTGAGAAGGAGGCTCAGGGCGACCATCAGGATGGAGTAGACCAACATCTGCCAGCGGGTCTCGGCTTCACCGGCGACGACGGGGAGCATAGGCACGCCGGCGCGGGTGTAGTCCTTCTGTTTGACGAGGGCTAAGGCCCAGAAGTGGGGCGGTGTCCAGTAGAAGACGATGGCAAAGAGCAATAGCGGGGCGACACTCAACGTGCCCGTGACGGCGGTCCAACCCACTAGGGGCGGAATGGCCCCCGCGCCGCCGCCGACGATGATGTTCTGCCAAGTACTGCGTTTCAGCCAACGGGTGTAGAGCCAGGCGTAGTAGCCGATGCCTAGCGTAGAGCAGAGGGCCGCCAGCGGGGTGGTGAAGGCGAGCAGCACCACGACGGAGAGGGCACTAAGCGCGAGGCCGAAGCGCAGCGCGCTGCGCCGTGAGATGCGCCCGCTCGGGACGGGGCGGCGACTCGTGCGGCCCATGTTGATGTCAATGTCGCTGTCGAAGGCGCAGTTGATCGCTCCCGCACCACCGGCTGCGAGGTAGCCCCCCACCATTGTCCAAAAGACGAGCCAGAGCGAGGGCATGCCCGCCTCAGTGATGTACATCGCACTGGCGGTGGTGACGAGCAGCAGCGAAATGACTTTGGGCTTAGTGAGGCTGAGGTAGTCGATCAGCAGCGACGGGGTGCGTTCGGCGGCGACAGGCGCTACGATGGCGTTGGGATGCGCAGGGAGCGGGCGGCGCTGGATTACGACGGCCAGGGCGAGCGTCGCCACCCAGAGGCTCGCCGCAAGGCCAACCATCGCCCCGGCGGCGTTGGGCAGCAGGTAGAGCGGCGCGAGGCTGACGAGCAACAACACGATCAAACTGGCCCCCGCGAGCAGCAGGCGGTCATTGCGCCGCGTGCGCCAAGTCTGCCAGAGGGTACCTGTGGCGAACAGACTCGCCATGGCGAGCGCCCCGCTGCCATTGGCAGGGAGCAGCGTGGCGGCACTGACGGAGGGCACTAAGGCGGCGCGACTACTGAGAGCCAGGGTCAGCACCGCGACCGCCCCGGCGGTCCACCAGGCGAGGGTAGTGAGACGGCGCGTCTCACGCAGCGCCCGTCCGCCAAGGCGTTCGTTGGCAACGGGCAGAATCAAGCGCAGGGCCGCCAGCGTTTGGCAACCGAGCATCAGCAGCGCCAGGGCCAAATGGGAGAGATCGGCGGCGATGGCAAAACCCAAGCGGGCCATCAGCCCATCAATGCCAAGTTGCAGCAGGCCAAAGATCGGCGCAAGCATGAGCAGGACGCGGGTGGTGCGCCCAAGGGCAGGGCGCAAGAGCGCCAGCGTAGCGGCGACGGCGGCGAAGAGCATCGCCAGCAACACCAGCACGCGGTGGCTCCCGGCCAACCAGATTTGCGGCGTCGCCGTTGCCGTAAACGCCTCGCTACAGAGCGGCCAGCCGGAACAGGCCGCCCCACTGCCGCTCGCGCTTACCAAGCCCCCCGAAACGACTACGAGCAGGGTGAAGAGGGCACCAACAGGGGCAATTCGCGCTATGTTAGAATTGAACATGGGGAGACCTTTGTTCGGAAGGGGGTGGGAGAACCGGGTTCTCCCATGCCCCTTTGGGGAGGGCGTGGGCCGCGTCAAAGTCGTTGGGGCTGCACCCCTTTGGACGGGGGGAGTATGCGCGGGAACCAGGTTCCCTCGCGCACCCTACCTACACATTTTGGTCACAACCAAAAACTCTTTCGGGGGAGGCGAAGCCGCCCCCAAACCCCCACCGGAGGTGACTTTGACGTAGCCCTGATCTACGGCAGGGCCAAATAAACCCCATAGAACAGAAGCGCAGTCAACGCCGCCGTCGCCAGCGTCCACGCGAAATCGGTGTTAGCGGGGCTCTGTGGGACACCCGGCGGAGGTGGGGCAGGTGCGCGGCGCAGTCGCCACGCGGCGTGAATGAGCAGCGCTTGGCCGCACACAAAAATGAGCGCCACCAGCCAGAAAATGCTATGATGGAGCATAGCTACCTCCAGTGGGGGTTTGGGGGCTTGGGCCTTCAAAGGGTTTCACCTGTTCTGGAAAGGGCTTCCCAATGCGGTAAAACGCCTCATGGGTGCGTGCCAACACGTAAACTGCATTGGGACGGGCCAAACCGGGGCTGCGTACCGCAAAAAGCGGCAGTTTATCCCCATTTGGTGAAACCCTTTGAGGGGCTTGGGCCTTCCGAACCTCCCCGTTAATAGGATTGTGTTGTTATTCACAAACTATGTTCGCGCATTATACCATAGGAATCTGGAGGGTTCCGTCATCATGAAGCGTACCGAGGCTCTTCAACGCCCAACAGCACTACGAGCAACAGCAGCGCAGTTACTCATAGTGCTACGGGAGCACTTACCTGAACTCAAACAACGCTATCAAATCAAATCGCTAGGGCTATTTGGGTCATATGTACGTAACGAGCAGACTGAGCAGAGCGATTTAGACATCCTAGTAGAGTTCGAGCAACTACCGGGTCTACTCGGCTATGTTGACATCCAAGAGACGTTAACAAATCTACTGCATGTACCTGTAGATCTTGTGCATCGTCCCGATTTGCGCCCACATCTACGGGAGCGCATCCTAGCCGAGGTAGTGATAGTATGAAGCGTAAGCGTGATGATCAAGCTTGGTTGCAAGACATAGTGGCCAGTATTGAGGCGATTGAGGCTTACACAACCAAACTGAATGCCGAAGAGTTCATAGCAAACTCGCAGATTCAGCTTTTGAAAAAGCAGATGATTGAGATTCTAAATCAAACAAACTAACTATTATGCTTATGCGCATACCAATGCTCCTGATCATCATGCTTAGCCTTGTCGGATGCATGGGGGCTACTACTATTACAAGCCCAACGTCTACGCCTGCGCCTACGCCTACGCAAACGCGTGCGCCTGCGCATGCGCCAACTGTGACGCCCCAGGCGGACGCTGGCCCTTGGCGCGTGATCGAGGTGGGCGAAGAAGTACAGATCGCCTATCGTCAGGGCGCGAACTACCCCCAAGTGGCGGTGCTGCACACTTCCAGTAGCTATTTCCGGCTCATCCCGGGGCCAAGCGCGGGCTGGGGGACTTCGGTGGTCCTCTTGCCCTCTTTCTGGAGCCAAGCCCGCTGTGCGCCGACGGGACTCTGCCAAGGGGCACCCGTCAGGGCGGCATGGGAGCTTATGGATGCCGATCTGTTGCTCAAGGTCACTGGCGAAATTGGCGGGTTAGTCGTGACCGTTGATGTGCGCATCATGCCGCCTGAGTTTGATCAAGCGCTTAGCGCCACAGTGAGCGGCAGCGTCACGGGCGAACTTTCGCTTGACGAGCGCCCTGGCGAGGCGTTCAAAGTGGTCTTTCTCTCCTCAATGTGGATTGCGCCTACTATGTGGGATGCGCAGCAGGCGGGCGCGGAGTGCCGCACTTTGGCTCTGCCAGGCGAAGGGTGGATCGTTCAGCCGCCAATTACGACGACGCAACTCTGGCTGGAGGGCGGCAGTTCCACCTGGAAACCCAACGCCCCCACGATCGCCATCACCCTTGATCGCCCCTTAGCCGTCACTGGCTGGGTCACTCCCTCAAACGACCCGAACGACGACAACGTCGGCTTCTGGGCCGCAGCAGATGCGGTGTTGCCCGCGTGGCGCTACACCATCACCGCGCTGTTGGGCACGGAGCGCATAGGGTGTGACTAAATATTAGTAGGAGTGTGGCGCGGGTGGCGCGCGTGGCGCGGGTGGCGCGGTGGCTGAGCTTGTCGAAGCCACCGCGCCACCCGCGCATGCTCACGGTAAAGTAGTCTGAAATCATTCCTCATCGCAGAAGCGATCTATGCGCCATCCGCTGCATCCGCAGCAGGGCGCGTTGTCGCCAGCCGCTGTTGCGTCTCGGCATCTACCAATTCACGCAGCGCGACAAAGAGCGGGTCGGCGGACGTGTAGCGACGCCCATATTCAAGGTTAAAAGCGTAGTCAAAATCGGACGAATTAGCGCCCTGATTGTGCTGGATGATTGTTTCGAGCTTATCGAGTGCCTTAACGCTTTGGGCCTCACGCGACGTAGCCGCCTCGTATTCGTCCCAGAGCGCCAAGAATTCCGCTTGGAGTGCATTGGGCAGGCTGGCGGTGAGGGTTTGCAAGGCGGCGCGTTCCTCGGCAGCCTTGGGCGGCTGGTGGATCTGCGCGACAGCGGACACATCGCCGGTGAGCGCCTCACCGAGATCGTGGAGGATGCAGAGTTTCAGGAGCTTCGTCAGATCAATCGGGGCGAGCAGATCGGCAAACGTGAGCGCCATTAAGGCCAAACGCCACGAATGTTCGGCGCTACTCTCTTGCCGCCCTTGGGCGGTGCGCCCGCTACGTAAGACATCCTTGAGTTGCTCCGCTGCGCGGATGAAGGCGAGGCGGCCATGAAGGTTGGACATGGGGGTCAATGCCTCTCAAAAGGGTGCGCGAGGGAACATGGTTCCCTCGTCTCATCACAAGCCCGTGGGGCGCAGCCCCGCAAGATTTGGCCACAAACTAGTCATTTTTGCCGCGAAAAAAACCGACCCGAAACGAAAACGCAGCTACGATGCTAATTACCAACAGAACGACGAGGCATTCCGGCAGGCTGATCCAGGCGAAGTTCATTGGGCAAGCCCTTGAATGGCCGCTGCGAGGCGGCGCACGCCCTCTGCAATCTGGGTGGCGCTGCTGTAGGAGAAGTTGAGACGCATGGTGTTGGTGCCTCCGCCGCAGGGATGGAAGGGTTCGCCGGGCACGAAGGCCACCCCCAACTCAATCGCGTGATCGAGCAATTGGGTTGAATTCCAGCCATCCGGCAGGGTCAGCCAGAGAAACATGCCCCCTTGGGGGTGCGTCCAGCGCACTCCGGGGGGCATCTCGCGCTTGAGGGCCGCGAGCATCGCGTCGCGTCGCTCGCGGTAGAGCGCCCGCAGGCGCGGCGCATGGCGCTCGATCAGCCCGTCGCGGCAGGCGTAGTAGGCCACCGTCTGCGAAGTGGTACTCGTACTCAGATCTAATCCCTGCTT
>RSAS01000127.1 GCA_003934145.1 Candidatus Viridilinea halotolerans
GCGATTCCAGAAGGGGGCGCACACGTTTTCTGTCCGCCCTTAAACCGGCGGGGGCACGGGGGCGAAGCCCACGCAAACGCTCCCGCCCGGCGGGGGCACGGGGGCGAAGCCCCCAAAGAATCTCCCCCGATGGGGGTTCGGGGGCGAAGCCCACGCAAACGCTCCCGCCCGGCGGGGGCACGGGGGCGAAGCCCCCAAAGAATCTCCCCCGATGGGGGTTCGGGGGCGAAGCCCCCAAAGAATCTCCCCCCCGGCGGGGGCACGGGGGCGAAGCCCCCGCAAACGCACCACAAAAGAAGCCTAGGAAGCGCAGCACCTATGAACCCCCACATCATGGTCATTGACGACGAGCCACTCATCTGCAAACTGCTTGAATACCAACTCGGCGGCGCGGGCTACGAGGTCGCCAGCTTCCAGCGCGTCCACGAAGCAATGCTGGCCTTGGCGCGGCGTCAGCCCGATCTCATTTTGCTTGATGTGATGATGCCCGAAATTAGCGGATGGGATCTTTGTCGTCAGATCCGTTCCAGTTCAAACATCCCGATTATCATGCTCACCGCCAAGGATGGCGATGAAGATGTGGTGCGTGGCTTGACGGGCGGGGCCGATGATTATGTCGGCAAGCCCTTCAACCAGAATCAGCTTATTGCACGAATTGAGGCGGTGTTGCGCCGCGCTCAAGCGGCGGCTGGCCGCATGCGGCCCATTCCTGCACCTGCGCCCGCCAGCGCCAGCTCGGCAGCCAGCGTAGCGCATAGCGCCCAGTCAACCCGCCAGCCCGCTATGCGACCCCGCGCTCCGCGCCTGGGTGCCCAATTCAGCGCCGCCCGGCAACAACGCGGCCTCAGCCTCCACGACGCGGGCCAAGCCTGTGGGGTGCGCTGGGAGTTCCTTCAAGCCATCGAGCAAGAGGAGTTTGGCTACGTGCCGCGTGCCGAACTGCGCCATGCGCTCCACAGCTACAGCACACTACTCGGCGTGGATCTGCACCCCTACAAAGCGGGGCAGCGCCTGAGTGCCCCCCGCCCCTTTATGCTCGTGATTCTTTTGGTGATTGTGTTGGCCTTGGTTTTGGTGGGGGTGCTGCTGATCTTGTAGGGTGCAATTCTTGGGGTTGCGCTACGGCCTTTTTTCTTCCGTTGTGGCGGCTTCGCCGCCACAACGGAAGAAAAAAGTTCTTCGGGGGAGGCTTCGCCTCCCCCGACCCCCGCCGGAGGGCGGGAGGCTTCGCCTCCCCCGACCCCCCACCAGAAAGCGAGAGGAGGCGAGGGAACCGGGTTCCCTCGCCTCCTCCAAGTAAGCACAGCCTCCCCCGATGCCCCGCCGGAGGGCGCAGAGCGCCCTACCACACCACGTCCGCCAAGAGATCATGCTCAACCAGATCGGGCGCGGCGGGCGGATAGGCGCGCATGAAGGTTTCGACGCGGGCTAAGCCCAACAGACGCGCCACCAGCCCCCACGGCCCACGGCCCACGCGTTCGCCGCCCTGGCTGGCGTGGCAGCGTCCGGCGGCAAGACGCGCCTCGGCCACCGCCAACGTATCAATGCGGGCGTGCTGCGGAAAATCTACCGCCGCCAAAGCGGTCAAGTCTACATCGCCATTACGCCCAAAACGGCGCGGATCGTAGCCAAAGAGCGGCATCAGACGCACGACGATGCGCAACAAACGGCGCGGAAAGGTTTGATAGTAGAGCTTCTGCGGCTGCCAGGGCGGCAAGCCAGCCGTGTGGTAGCTGCTGTCGCCCGCCGCGTAAAAGGCCGCCACCGTCGCCTCGTGGATGGCAATATGATCGGGATGGCGGTAGCCACCAATCGGATCGAAGGTGAGCACCACATGCGGGCGCAGTTGACGCAACAGCACCACGAGTCGCTCCACGACGGCGTCCAGGGGTTGGGCGGCCAAAGCCTGCGGATGCTGATTCGCGGGCGTACCGGCCATGCCCGAATCGCGGTAGCCCAACAGAATCACCTGGTGTAACCCTAACGACTGAGCGGCACAAGCCAGTTCCGCCGCCCGCCGCTCGGCTAGCGAGCCATAACCCACCAAGTGGCGAGCATCCGCCGCGCCCTCCTCACCGCCCGTCGCACAGATGAGATCCACCTGCGCCCCCATCCACGCATAACGCGCCAACGTTCCCCCCGCGCCAAAACTCTCATCATCAGGATGGGCTAATACCGCGAGTAGGCGTGGGCGGGAGGAAAAGGGATGATTCACGGATTCTCCTTGGTTTGATTCGATTGAAGCAGTTATACCATTTACTATTGAGCCTATCGCATTGTCACCCTGAGCCATGGTTTCGCCTTGCGGCGATCGGCTTTACCGTTTGTGGGGAGGTGTGGAGGGCTACGCCCTCCACACCTCCCCACTGGGATGGGGGTTTTGCGGGGGCCATGCCCCCGCACCCCCAGCGCGTCAAACGGTAAAGTGGCTGCGAACCTTGTCTGAGTACAAAATGGCATGCGGGCCAGTGGCCCCGTGAGAAACAAAAGTTCTGTCACCCTGAGCGCAGCGAAG
>RSAS01000376.1 GCA_003934145.1 Candidatus Viridilinea halotolerans
ACCGTACCCGCCATCTCGTGCCAACATTGCGTGCGTGCCGTCACCACGGAACTCAATAATCTCACCGGGGTCAATGCGGTGCGGGTCGATCTTGCCACCAAGCTCGTGACCATTGAGCATGCCGCCGATCTCGCCCCGGCTGAACTCGTCGCGGCGATCAAAGAGGCGGGCTACGACGAGGTTGTGCCCGCGTAGGGAGTGCAAGGGAACAAGGTTCCCTCACGCCCTCCGGCGGAGTAGGGTGCGCGAGGGAACCCGGTTCCCTCGCGTCCTCACCCGTAAGAGCGACCAAAAAGACTATGAATACCCACGAAATTCTCCTCCCCATTACCGGCATGACCTGCGCCTCCTGCTCGACGCGGGTTGAGAAGGCACTGCGTAAGCAGGCCGGGGTGCATACGGCGACGGTGAATCTGGCGAGTGAACAGGCCGCTATTCACTACGATCCGGCCCTGGTGAACCCGCAGGCGCTGCAAGCCGCCGTGGAGCAGGCGGGTTTTGGCGTGGTGACGGATCGCGTTGAGTTGCCCATCACCGGCATGACCTGCGCCTCCTGTTCGGCGCGGGTCGAGAAGGCGCTGCGTAAGGTGCCCGGTGTGATGAGCGCCACGGTCAATCTGGCCACCGAACACGCCACGGTGCTCTATGCGCCCGCTGGTGTGGGCTACGCCGATTTCGCCCAGGCGGTAGAGGCCGCAGGCTATGGTGTGATCGCCTCCAGCGACCCGACGGCTGCCGCTGGTGAGGATGCCGAGGCGACCGCCCGCGCCCAGGAGTTGGCCCATAAGCGCCGTCAGTTGACGGTGGCGTTGGTCTTGGGGTTGCCGCTGCTGCTGCTGGCGATGAGCCGCGATCTGGGCCTGCTGGCACCGTGGATGTTTGGCGCAGGCGCAGAGATGATGGCCCAGATGCACGACGCTTCGATGGCGCAAATGATGGAGCATATCCCCGCCCGCTACGATCTGCTCAACTGGCTCTTTCTGATCCTTGCCACCCCTGTACAGTTCTACAGCGGGGCCGACTTCTACCGCAATGCCTGGAAGGCGCTCAAGGCGCGTACCGCCAACATGGACTCGCTCATCGTCATGGGTACCTCGGTCGCCTACTTTTACAGCGTGGCCCTCTTGCTGAGCAACGCGGCGGGCCATGTCTATTTCGAGACCGCAGCGGTGATTATTGCCCTCGTGCTGGTCGGTAAGTATATGGAATCGCGGGCCAAGAGCCAGACTGGCGCGGCGATCAAGACGCTGATCGGGCTGCAACCCAAGACGGCCCGCGTGCTACGCGGCGGCCAAGAAATTGACGTTCCCGTGGCCGAGGTGCGCACCGGCGAGATCGTCATTGTTCGTCCGGGCGAAAAGATTCCCGTAGACGGTGTAATTCTCGATGGCACCTCAAGTGTGGATGAAAGTATGCTCACCGGCGAGAGCATGCCGGTCGAGAAGCACCCTGGCGACACGGTGGTCGGCGCGACGATCAACCGTAGCGGGAGCTTCCAGTTGCGCGCCACCCGCGTCGGGCGCGAGAGCGCCCTGGCCCAGATCATTCGCCTCGTGCAGGAGGCGCAGGGCAGCCGTGCGCCGGTGCAACGCCTTGTAGATTATGTTGCCAGCATCTTTGTGCCCGTGGTGATCGTCATCGCCACGCTCACCTTCTTCGGCTGGCTGCTCTTCAGTACCTTAGGCTTCACCAAAGCACTGCTCTTCGCCATTGCCGTCTTGGTCATCGCCTGCCCCTGCGCCCTGGGCCTTGCCACCCCTACGGCCATTATGGTTGGCACGGGGGTCGGTGCCTCACGCGGCATCCTGATCAAGAATGCCGAGAGCCTCGAACGGGCCAGCACCATTCAGACGGTGATTCTCGACAAGACGGGCACGATCACGGCGGGTAAGCCGGAGGTGACCGATCTGGTGCTGAGCGAACACGCCCGCCGCCAGCCCGCTTTGGCAAATGGCGGAGAGCCACAATCCACCCCCGAAGCCGCGCTACTCGCGTTGGCCGCCAGTGGCGAGAGCCGCAGCGAACACCCCTTGGGCGAAGCGATTGTGCGGGCGGCGCAAGCGCAAGGGCTGAACTTGAGCCGACCCACGCGCTTCAACGCCATCACCGGCGCGGGCATCGAGGCCGACGTGGAGGGCCACGCGCTGCTCGTGGGCACCCCACGGCTCTTCAGCGAGCGCGGCATTGCCTTGGGCGACCTCGCCGCCGCCGTGGAGCGTCTCCAAGCCGAAGGCAAGACGGCGATGCTCGTGGCTGCCGATGGCGTGGCGCTCGGCATCCTCGCCGTCGCCGACACGGTGCGCCCCACTTCAACAGCAGCGATTGCCGCCCTACGCGCCCAAGGCATCGAAGTGGCCATGCTCACCGGCGACAACCAGCGCACCGCCGCCGCGATTGCCCAGCAGGTCGGTGTGGATCGCGTGCTTGCCGAAGTGCGTCCCGAAGAGAAAGCCAACGAAGTGCGCCGCCTACAGAGCGCAGGCCGCGTTGTCGCCATGGTGGGCGACGGCATCAACGACGCTCCGGCGTTAGCCCAAGCCGACGTCGGCATCGCCATCGGCACCGGCACCGACGTGGCAATGGAAGCCGCCGACATCACCCTGATGCGCGGCGATCTCCAGGGCGTCGCCCAAGCCATTAGCCTCAGCCAAGCGACCATGCGGACGATTCGCTGGAACCTCTTCTGGGCCTTTATTTACAACATTATGCTCATCCCCCTAGCGGCGGGCGTACTCTACCCCTTCACCGGCTGGCAACTCAGCCCGATGCTGGCAGCAGGAGCGATGGCCTTCAGTTCCGTCTTTGTAGTGAGCAACTCGTTGCGCCTGCGGAGAAGCGGCATGCGAGAGCAACAAGGCCAATAACGCCTCTTGCCCAAGCAATGTTGCCCAAAAAGCGTAACTCTTTGCCCCTTCCAGCGGTATAGATAGTAGTGATCTCATACCTGGAAGGAAGCACAATGCGTCTCCCCGCTGCCAATTATGATGGAGCATGGAAAGAAGCGCTGCAACACCACCTGCCCGCCTGTTTGGAACTTCTCTTCCCCGAGGTCTATGCAGGCATTGATTGGACGCAGCCCGTCACGGACGAACCGCTGACGCTCCTGCAAATCAACCCCGAGGCGAGCAAGGGCAACCAGCATGTTGACAAACTGGTGCAGGTGACACGCACAGACGGTGAGACTGCGCTGCTCTTTGTCCATCTAGAAATTCAGTCACAACGCGACGAGGCGTTTGCACAACGCATGTTTCGTTACCACGCCCGTCTCTTCGATCGCGAAGTTCGCCCACTAGTCAGCCTCGCCATTCTTGCCGACGACGATCCCCACTGGTACCCCAGTTCGTTCGGTTACACGATCTGGTCGTGCCGTGTGCTGCTCCAATTCCCAACCATCAAGCTCTTGGATCTTCCAGAAGCCACGCTGGAAGCGAGTAACAATCTCATCGCCATGCTCGTGCTGCTCCACCGCGATGCTCAAGCAACACGGGGAAAACCAAAAGAGCGCATGCAGCGCAAAATCGCTCGCTTTCGCTCCCTCTTTCGCAAAGGCTACCAAGCGGATGATCTACGACGTATCTATCGCATTTTAGAACACTTATTGCGTTTGCCACGTAGCATGCAGATAACTGCTCATGCTACAATGCGACAAATTGAAGAGGAGGAGAACCGCATGAGTCTACCAATGATCGGCCTCGAAAAGATCGGCTTCACCAAGGGCCGCGCCGAGGGCCGCGCCGAGGGCCGTGCCGAAGAACGGGAGCAATTGGTACTACGCCAACTCAGGCGCAAGTTTGGTGGCTTGGATGCTGCATTGGAGTCTGTGATTGTTGCACTCCCCGCGCCATTGCTGCTCAATCTGAGTGATGCGCTGCTCGATTTTTCTACACCAACCGATCTGGATGCGTGGCTCAAGGCGCAACAGACTGAGGGATGACTAAAGGAAGCGGAAACTTTTAAATGTCCCAGCCTTCGTCGTGCTGAGCGCGCCGAAGCCCTCGATCGAAGCGAAGGGGAAGCATCTCTTCGCGTAACGACGAGAGACCCTTCGCTGCGCTCAGGGTGACAACGCGACGGGGCAATCGACAACATCCGCTTCCCTAAGCGACCCGTTGGCAATAGCGCAAAAGCGGCGATCACCGCTTTTGCGCTGCTCCATGAGAAGCATCGCTCCTACCGCACCATCTGCACCGCTTCAGGCTGCATCAGCCCCTCAAGCGCCAACTGGCGTGCCCCCAGCGCCTCAAGACGCACGCCCTCTGCGGGGCTGTAGCTGAAGAGGGCGCGTTCAAAATATTGGAGGGTGCGCGGGGTGGCGCTACTGCTCGCTTGGAACTCATGCGAGAGAGGGAGGCCAAAGACGGCCAGCCCACCACCGCGTTGCCAAAGATCGCGGAAGCCGCCATTGAGACTAAAGCCGCTCTCGGGGAAGTAGAGGCCAGCCTCGGGCTGCGTCGGGTGGGGAAGCTGCGCCTCAGCGCCACCATAGGCCAACGCGGCGGCGGCGGCTACGCCCAGCGGATCGGGCTGTACATAGAAGAGGGTGTCGCGTTGGGCGTGGGTCAGGCTGATGCGGGCATGCGCAAAGGTCTGGCTGATCCCGCTGCTCGTGGTGCGGGCCTCTTCCAGTGGCAACCCAAAGCGCTCTTCGCCGCCGAGCGCCCGCCAGTAGCGGAAGATGGGCGCGGGTACGTTAAAACCAGCCACTTCGCCATCTTCAGGTAGCGGCAAGAGCTCGTCGGCTTGGGCCAACACCGCCGTTAGTGCGGCAAGATTCTCAGCAAACTCCATCTGGTCGCCCGTCACCAACTCAGGCGTAATCGCGGCAATACCCAAACTCCCGGCCCAGTCATGCATCCCGCCCGTAATGTGATAGAGCGACCAAAAGCGACGATACTCGTAGCTCGCCGCTTGCGCATAGACCTCGGCTAGGCGAATCGACGGGCCATGCTCACACGCTGCCGGAAAGACCAGACCGGCATTAGAGTGCAGAAAGATCGCGCCGGCGGCATCAAGCAGGAAGGCGCGCACGAGTTGCGCCTCAACTTGCGAGTCGGGATAAGCGCCGCCCGTGTCGGAGATGATACCGTAAGCGCCTTGAACAGTCGTGCGCCAATCGTTCTCGGGGCAGGCATCGAGATTCGTATTCATATTGCGGTTGAGATCGACGCCAGCCGCGTCAAAGCGCCAACCAAGCGCGATTCCGTCAGGATTCACGGTTGGGACCAAAAAGAGGCGCACCGACGGCGGCACCAACTGAGGATTGGCGCGCAGATGCTCAATCAGGGCGAGGGTAAGACGGTAGGTATTGGCCTCAGGCGCACCGTGGGTATTGCCCACCACCACGAGTTTGCGCGGGCCATCACCAAATTGCACGGCGCTAATCGGGCGTCCTTGCGCTGAATAGCCCACCACAAATTCGCGCGGCGAAGCTGGCACCGCCTGAAGATCCGGCGCAAAGCTGATAGTCAGCAAGAGAACAACCAGACCGGCAATGAGCAGACGTAAGGGCATCGCTACCGCCTCCCGTCAAAGCGAAAAAGGAAAAGGGCGGGAAGAACCAGGTTCTCCCCGCCCCCGCACATCATTCTAACGCAGCACAAGACCCGGCGCAAATGGCCGGGCCTTGTTGAGTACGAGTCCCCTCGCTCTGCCGTGCCTCGCCGAACAACGCTCAGAGCTTTGGTTCCTTATCATCCGGCCTGCCCCCGCCGGACGCTGAATATATCTTAGCCTGATTTATGTGATTTTGCAATGGTTCTTTGGGTTAGATACATACTATTACCAATAGGAAAGATTATATTGCAGACACACAGCCGTGCATAGCACTTGCTTTTATCCGTTGTCGGGTTACAATACACTTTGTAGCGTACTCTACGAGACAGGAGCTAGGGCAATGAGTGAAGAATATCAATACCCCCCCATAGAGTCGCGCCGCCGGGCGCGCCAAGAGTGGGATGCACAGCGTATTCGGGCGTTACGCTTGCATATGCGCATGACCCAACAGCAGATGGCGAATGAGTTGGAGGTGCGCCAACAGACGATTAGCGAGTGGGAGACGGGCATCCATCGTCCGCACCGCTCAACGCAGAAGACGCTCTCGATGGTAGCCGAACGGGCGGGTTTTGTCTATGATGCGGATGCTCCGCAGCTCGAAGAGCCTGAAGAGGCGTGAGGGTACCCCCAAATGCCTCCGAAAAAGCTGTTTTGTTGCGTGGTGGCGGCGTTGCCGTCACCACGCAACAAAAAGAGAAGCTTGAGCCACGCCCCAAGAATAGTGCAACCGTTATTGACAGCAACACGTTACCGTGTTATACTTCACATGACCCAAGGGCACGATCATGATCGCGCCCTTGGTTTACATCCTAACTACACTGTACCGTGTGGAGTGATTATGAGTAAACGTATGGTGATAGCGTGTGAGGAACTGCGGCAACTCTATGTAACAGAGGGATGGACAATGGCGCAGATTGCGCTCCACTTGGGCTGTTGCGCGGCAACGGTGTCGCACCACCTTCGTGCATGTGGGATTGCACCGCGTAGTGGGCGTTTTCCCACCAGCAAGATCACCCCTGAAGTAATGCTGCGGCTCTATAGTGAAGAGCAGTTGCCAATTGCAGTGATTGCCGCGCAGCTTGGCGTAAGCATTGGAACAGTGCATAATCGGCGGCGGGCCTATGGGCTGACCCCACGGCGCGAGCGACGCAATCCCTACCCCTTTGTCATCCGCTCCAACAAAAAGCCCATCCGTGAACAGCGTGCTTTTTTTGTTTGGGTATAGTGGCTTGGTTTTTGCAACATCACCTTCGGTGGGGTAGGGCTACGTCAAAGTCACCTCCGGTGGGGGGCGGGGGAGGCGATGCCTCCCCCCGAAGAACAAAGAGGGTTTGGGGCGCAGCCCCAACGACTTTCACATAGCCCTATCGGTGGGGTGCGGGGGCTTGCGCATGAAATTAAGGGGCCTGCGGCCCCTAAAACCCCGTCGGAAGGGGGGGATTTTTCGGGGGCCATGCCCCCGAACCCCCACCGGCAGTCCTGCCAAGGGCTTACGTTCATGCGTATGGGTCTTCGGGGGCTTGCCCCACTAGGCTGTCGTATCCTCATTGTTGACCCTCGCTATGACGTGTGTTAGAATGACGGCGGATTCATACCTATTGTTTGTCTGTGCCATGGTCCCTGCCCAAATGGGCGTAGGAGGAAGGATAGTTCATGGCGGAGCCGGATAGCATTCTGCAACTTGGCATTGAAGCCGCGCGTGAAGGAAAAAAAGACGAGGCACGCCAACTCTTTCGCCTGTTGACCCAGCAAGATCCGACCAATGCTCAGGGTTGGTTGTGGTTGGCTGGGGTGGCTGAAAACCGTGAAGAGCGTCAACATGCGCTGGAGCGGGTGGTCGTGCTGGAGCCATCGAACGAGATGGCGGTCAAGGGGCTACAGGCGTTAGGAGTTGATCCGAGTGCGGTCAAGGCAGAGCAGCCTGTAGCAGCACCTGTAGCAGTTGCGCCAACCCCCTCGTCGCCACCAGCTCGTCAGCCGGAGCCCGATCCCTTCATGGATGATGACGATCCCTTCGCGGAACTCAACTCGCTGTCGGAGACCATGGCTGCGGATACATCAGGGCCGGTGCGCCGCAGTGATCCCGAGCCAGAAAAGAGAGAAACTGGCCCGACGAGTGCAGCGACTGCCGCTGCGCGGGCTGAGGCGGGTGCCCGCCGTGCAGAGGAGCGTATGCGCGAAAATCGTCGAGCCACTGGCGGGTCGAAGAAGGATCAAGCACCAGCACGCCGCGGCTTTAGTCCGTTGCTTGGGTTGCTGCTCTTTTTTGTCGGCTTGGGATTGGTTGGCTTGATTATTGCGTGGATTTGGCCACTGTTTTTTGGCCGCGATCAGGTGGCGGTCAATCCCGCAAACCAGACGGCAGTGGCTCAGACGGCTCAGGCAGGTACCATGCCGCCAGTGCTGGAACCGCCCGTCGAGCAGCCTGCGGAGCCACCCGTTGAGCAACCTGCGGAGCCACCCGTTGAGCAACCTGCGGAGTCGCCCGTTGAGCAACCTGCGGAGCTGCCCGTTGAGCAACCCGCTGCGTTGCCCGCTAGTGATGTTTCAGGCGCAACCCCAGCAGTCCTAGCGCCAAATACGCCAATCCAGGGCGCGGGTTGGACCTATGACTTCAATTCGCCCACCTTTGCGGCGTCGATTATCGGCAACTTGGGGCAGTATACGCCCAATAATGGCCGCTTCGTCGTCGTGCTGGCTTTTGCCTTCAATGGCACTGGGAGCGAACAGGCCATTCCTAGTAACTTCTTCGTGCTGAAGGATGCTCAGGGCCGGGTTTGGGAGGCACGCCCGGAGGTTTCGGCGGCCTATGTCGTACCTGGCATCAATGCCGATCTCGCCCACACCCAGGCGATGCCCTCTGATGGCATCACGCGTAGCGTTGCCATCATCTTTGATGTTGCGCCCGATGCAACCGATCTGGTCTTCTTCTCGCGCAGCAATCCTACCCAGGGTTGGTTGGTTATGCGCAATCTGTAGGCTTGTGGTCTGGGTCTACATTATGGTCGGTTTGGTTTGGAGGGGCTTTGCCCCTCCATTTCTTTGTCTCAGGAAGGATGCGCGGGAACCAAGTTCCCGCGCATCCTTCCGCCGTCCGGCGGGGGGTTGGGGCTTAACCACCCATGCGCATTACATTTAGGGCTGCCGCCCTAAAAACTGCTGCTGGGGCTACGCCCCAAACCCTCTTTTTTCTTTCGCTTTGGTGGCGAAGCCACCAAAACGAAAGAAAAAAAGTTCTTCGGGGGAGGCGAAGACCATACGCATGAACGTAAGCCTCTGGCGGGCCTGCCGGCGGGGGTTCGGGGGCATGGCCCCCGAAAAATTTCCCTTTCCAGCGGGGTTTAAGGGGCCGCAGGCCCCTTAAGTTAATGCGTATGCGAAGCCTCCCCCGAACCCCCGCCGCGAGGCGTAAGGAAGCTATATGGCGAAACTCAATCTTGAGCAGTTGCTCCAGACGGGGGCGTTTGCAGCGCGCGGTGGCAAGCGGGTGGCGGCACGGGCACTCTTCTTGGCGTTGAGCCGTGAGCATCCCCATGATCTGCGCGTCTGGCAGGGGTTGGCCGCGACTGCCGCAGACGTCGATGAACAGCGCATGGCGCTTGAGCGCATCATTGCGCTTGATCCGCACCATGAACGGGCGTTGGCCGCGCTGGCGCGCTTGGTGCCGCTTGCCACACTACCCAGGGTGGTTCCCCCCGCCGTTGAGTCTGCGCCACCCGGCGCGAAGGAAGCAGCGCTCCCGCAGCGTTCGCCCTTCCCAATGCTCAACCTTATCGCCTTGGTGTTGATTGTGCTGCTGCTCGCCGTGGTGGGTATGGTGCTGGGGGGCAACTTGGGGCTGAATCAGCGCGCCGCCGCCCCGCTAGCTACGCCCATCTTGGGTGGTTCTACGGCAGCAGTTCCGGCGCTTGCGATCACGACACTGCCCGAAACAGTGGCGACATCCGCCGTTACGCCGACGGCGTCGCCTGTGCCAACTCCTTTGACCACCGAGTTGGCGCTGGGTACGTTGGTGGATTATGACGGCTGGAGCGTAACGCTTTTGCAGCCCGATTATGCGCTCTTCCTTGATGGTGCTTTGGGTGATTGGCAACCCGAGGGCCGTTTTGTCTTGGCCGTGGTGGCGCTGAGTAACAATAGCTCCGCGCCGCGTTATGTGCCGCCCGCGTTCTTTCAGTTGATTGATCGTGATGGCTACCGCTACAGCCCGCTACCCGGTGCCTCCAGTGCCTACCTTGCGCTCTTTGAGCGCGGCCAACGCGGCGATCTGGCCCTCGAAGATCGTTTTGCCGCACAGAGTGGCATGTTGAGTGTACCGCTGCTCTTTGATGTGCCACGCGCTGCGACGGGCTTGCGTCTCACGACGCCCGCTACGGGCAGCGCCGGTTGGCCGATTGGCGGTGGTAGCCCGGTGCTGCCGATGGGGCCGTGAGGCGAGGAGACGAGGACGCGGGGAAACGAGGAGGCGAGGAGGCGAGGAGGCGAGGAGGCGAGGAGGCGGGGAGGCGAGGAGGCGAGGAGGCGGGGAGGCGAGGAGGCGGGGACGCGTCCCGCGTCCCGCGTCCCGCGTCCCGCGTCCCGCGTCCCGCGCCCCGCATCACTTCTGGTATCCCAGGCTTCGCAGCGCTTCCTGTGCAACCGCCGCTTCATCCCAAGCGATACGCTGGTCGGCATAGATGATGCTGCCTTCATGCCCTTTGCCGAGTAGGAGTACGAGATCGCCCGGGCGGGCGGCGGCGAGGGCCGCATGAATCGCGGCGGCGCGGTCGGGGATGCTGTGGTAGTCGCGCCCCGCTTGGTGCCCGCCGCGTTCGGCGCCGGCGGCGATCTGGGCGATAATGGCCGCGCGATCTTCGCCGCGCGGGTCTTCGTCGGTGAGGAAGAGCATTTCGCAGTAGCGCGCAGCGATTTCGCCTTGCATTGCCCGCTTCTCTGTGTCGCGTTCACCGGCGCTACCAAAGAGGGCGATCATGCGCCCTTGGGTCAGCGGGCGTAGCATACGAAAAACTTGGGTGAAGGATTCGGGGCTGTGGGCGTAGTCTACAACCACGGCGAAGGGCTGGCCGCAGACGATGGGCTGCATACGCCCCCGTGGGCCGCGCACATGGGCGAGTGCGGCGCTAGCTTGTGCTAGAGGCATCCCTTGGCTTAGCGCGACACTTAGCGCAGCGAGCGCGTTACTGGCGTTGAAGCTGCCCGGTAGGGGCAGCACACATTCGCTATTGCCCCACGGGCTCCTGATCTGGATCTGGGTGCTTGTTGGCGTGCTATGCACGATGGTGCCGCGCACCTCGGCTGCTTGGTGTAGGCCAAAGGTGAGTTGCTGGGCGTTGCTAGGGGCAGCCGCGAGGAAGGCGGGGTGGTTGGGATCGTCGGCATTGACGATGGCCCATGGTTGGCGTTGACGCACGTTGCTGCCCGGAATTTCTTCGGCGAGCAGCGCAAAGAGTTGGGTCTTGTCGGTACGATACTGTTCAAAGCTGCCGTGATAGTCGAGGTGCTCGTGGCTGAGGTTGAGGAAGACGGCCACATCAAAGATGCAGCCCGCCAGACGTTGCCAACTGCGCGAGAGGGCGTGCGAGGTGGCCTCAATCACGGCGTGACTACACTGGGCCGCAACCATCTCGGCGAGTAGCGCCTGAACCTCAAGCGCTTCGGGCGTACTCTGGCGGGTCGTGTTGGCCCAATGCCGCGGGCCAACTTTGAAGTCTACCGTGCTGATAAGCCCGCTACGCTGCGCTGCGTGATCGAGAATCTGGCTGATCAGCGCGGTGGTGGTGCTTTTGCCCTTGGTGCCAGTGACGCCAATCGTGCCGAGGTGTTGCGCCGGGTAGCCGTAGAAGGCAGCCGCCAGCGGCGCAAGCGCCACGCGACTATTGTTGACGACAATCAACGTCGCTTGCACCGCTGGCGCGCCCGTCCAATAACGGGCATCCACCACCACAGCAGTAGCCCCACGGGCTACTGCTTGTTCAATGTAACGATGGCCGTCAGTATGGTAGCCCTTGATCGCCACAAAGAGACCACCAGGTGTCACTTGGCGCGAGTCGTAGGCCACGCTGGTGATGGGGATGGCGAGGGGGCCGATGATTTGCGTGGCGGTAATGCCCGCGAGGAGGGTATGGAGGGGGAGAGTCATGCGTTGAGGGCCATACTTTTCGAATAAGCTCACGTCAAGTATAGCATGATCAGCCCTGCATCCCCCTCATCCCCGATTTGCCTTTAGGGCTATGCCAAAGTCACTTCCGGCGGGGGTTTGGGGGAGGCTTCGCCTCCCCCGAAAAACTTTTTGTTGCTTTTTGGCGGCGAAGCCGCCAAAAAGCAACAAAAATGAGGGTTTGGGGCGCAGCCCCACGTCCCGCCGGACGGAGGGAGGATGCGAGGGAACCTGGTTCCCTCACGCACCCTTCCTACACCTTTTAGTTTGGGTACGACCAAAACCTGTAGGGCTGCGCCCACGCCCCGCCGGACGGAGGGAGGATGCGAGGGAACTTGGTTCCCTCACGCACCCTTCCCCGTCAAGCCGTGCCCTATCACACCTCAATCCGCTTCCACTGGCCCGCGTGGAAACGCCAGAGCGCCATTACCGCCTGCAGCGTAAAGTCGGTAGCCATGGCCAGCCAAACTCCCGCTAAGCCCAAATTGAGCGTTCCTACCAGCAAAAAGGTCAGCGGCAGACGCATGACCCATGTGGTGAGAATGCGACTCATCAGTGGCCAGCGGGTGTCACCGGCGCCGCGCAAGGCCCCCAGGATGATGAAACTCACCGCGAGGGCCGGTTGCATCAATCCGGCAGCGCGGAGTACTGGCGTAGCTGTCGCAATCACGCCGGCATCATTGCTAAAGAAGGCCACCAACTGTGCCGGGAAGAAAAACATGAGTGCCCCCAAGAGCGCCATCATCAACCCGCCCTGCCACAGCCCCTCGTAGGCGTAGCGCTCGGCAAGTTGCGGCTTGCGCGCCCCCAATGCCTGTCCCACCAAGGCAGCCGTGGCGGCAGCGTAGCCCATTCCGGGCAGGAACGAGAGCGACTCGATGTTGATCGTCACGTTGTGCGCCGCGAAGGCCGTAGTGCCCAAGCCAGTCACGAAGCGCACAAAGATCAGCAGTGCCGCCTGAAAAGCGAACTGCTCACCAGCCGTCGGTAGGCCGATGCGCAC
>RSAS01000167.1:0-2206 GCA_003934145.1 Candidatus Viridilinea halotolerans
CAAGGTTCGTAGAAACTTTACCGTTTAGCGCCGCGCATCGCTTTCTGATGCGCTCTGACTGACACCTGAAACCAGACATCTGAAACCTTGTCTTACCCTTTATCGCGCAATCTGAGCATGCCCGGCAAGAGTTTTGCGAGATCGCCGGCGCGGCGGGCGCGTAGACCTAAACGCCCGAGCGGGTTGTGGATCTGCTGATCGGCGATTTGGTCGAGGTGGAGTTGCAAGGCCGCTCGCAGGAGGCGGTGGCCTGCTTGATCGCGTTTGGGGACGTATAGTTCGGCCCAGGTAAGCAGGGCGTCAAGGGCGCTTTGGGCTTCAGCGAGGGCTTCGCGGAGGGAGCTACGCGAAGCGTTGCGCCCGGCGAGAACGTAGAGTTGCTGACGCAGCCTGATGTAGGTGAGGAGTTTTGCGCCTGCACTCCATTCGGCATACTCGCCCGCGAGTTCGACGGGCAGCGTGGGGGTGCCTAGCTCGTGCCATGCTGCTGCGCCCTCCGCGAGATCGGCGCTGGCACGGTGCAGCGCTTCGAGACGCAACTCGGCGCTGCGCTGATCTTCGTCAAGCATGTCGAGTACGTCGGCTGGCGGGTTGGCCACCGGATCGCGGAGGGTGCGACGGGGGGGCGATGCGGCGGGGAGCAGAGGAGGCGGGGAGGCGGGGTTGGCTTTTGA
Source organism: Candidatus Viridilinea halotolerans (assembly GCA_003934145.1). Lineage (GTDB taxonomy): Bacteria > Chloroflexota > Chloroflexia > Chloroflexales > Chloroflexaceae > Viridilinea > Viridilinea halotolerans. Next base: position 675 of record RSAS01000167.1, read on the forward strand.
AGCGCTCATTGGCTCGCGAGTGAGGAGGGGTTGCCAAGCGCGGGCCAGTGTACGGTAGGCGTTGTGTAGTGCCGTGGGATTGTTGGGTATGCGTGCTGTTGCATAGGCGCGCATGATAACTTCGGGATCGGCATGGGTGTCCCACGCGAGGCGTGCGAAGAGGTAGGCGTTGGGGGGCGCATGGAGGTAGGGGCGGTCGCCGGTGAGCAGCACATGGACGCTGCCCAACCCAAGTTGCTGGTAGGAGTGCAGGTCGGCGGCAATCACATCAGGCAGCGGCGGTGGGGCCGATTTGAAGAGGATGCCATCAAGGTAGTATTCAAACGCACCCAACCGCGCTTGGGGCTCGCTGTCGCTGGTAACGCCAAAGGCAGCCACACAGGCGGCCAGTTGTTGCGCAATGGGCACATTGGCGGGCGTATTCAGGCCCACAGCATAGCTGCGCAGACGCGGTGCAAAGAGCAACGCCACGTTGGGGTGGGGGGCGCTGCGCTGTGGCCCGTGGGCGCTGTCGTGGTAGGCCAAAAAGCTCACTTGGGCACCGGGGCGTTGCGCTGCCAGCACCTCGGCGAGCGTATTGGTGGCAAGCAGCGTCTGATCCGCCGGACTTAACGCGCGACATGCCTCACATTGGCACCAGCCAGCCTCCCGCAGATCGTCGGGCCAGAGATGGTAGACCTCCGCTTCCGGGTAGGCATGGAAGAAGGCAGCCGCCATCTCGCGCAAAATGGCGTGCGTTTGTGGGTTACTTGCGCAAAAGTTGTGGTCAGGGTTGCGCCGCTGGCCATCGTAGCGAAAGCGTTCCGGGTGATGGCGGAAGAGGCGGCGCGGCAGCAGGTCGCGCAGGTGGTGCCCGCCCAACTCGATGCGCATGCCCAAAGAGCGCAGCAGCGGCAAGAGTTGCGCACGGCGGGTGCGCCATGTGGCTAAACGGCACGCGCCCAACGCCGGCTCGTGGATCGTCGTGTGAATGAACAGCGTATTGAGGCGATTGCGTGCCGCCCATTCCAGCCATACTTCGGCTTCAGCCAAAAAGATGTCGTGGCCCAACACGAGGCTACGCACCGGCAGGGCGGGCTGATCACTAAGCGCACTGGCGGGCAGGCGCAACGGGCGCGGCAGGGGATGCGGCACTGCCACCGCGCCAGGCGCAGGCCAGCGCAACCCCAACTCCTCCAGCAGATCATAGACCGCATAGAGCAGACCGCGCGGCCCATCGCCGTGGAGCGCAAAGCCGTGGGCAGCGGGAGCGCGGGTAAACCCATCACCAGCCAACCCGTGGCTCAGTGTAATGCGCGGGCCAGCCGCCGCTGCGTCTAGGAGCAGCAACGGCCCTCCCAGTTGCGCCAAGCCCATGCGTAGCTCACTGGCCGCCCGTTGGGCTACCGGGTGATCGCTCTGGAGCGCCAAAGACCATGCGGATGAGAGGGTGAGGTTCATGGGATAGCCAAGAGGCGCGAGGTGAGAGGCGAGAGGCGAGAGGCGAGAGGCGAGGGGTGAGAGGCAAGAGGCGAGAGGCGAGAGGCGAGAGG
>RSAS01000167.1:2306-11171 GCA_003934145.1 Candidatus Viridilinea halotolerans
GAGAGGCGAGAGGCGAGGGGTGAGAGGCAAGAGGCGAGAGGCGAGAGGCGAGAGGTGAGAGGCGAGAGGCGAGAGGTGCGAGGCGAGTGACGAGGATAGGTGACATTCTGATGCGGTGGAGCATCGGACGAAACAAAGTCAGAAGTGTCAAGATTTTTTAGTGTGCTCCCATCCCTGCGCAACCCCAACGACCTGGCAGGTGGGGCGCGTGCAGCCGCTTGTGGTAAGCCAAAGATTCTACCGCGCACCACCTGCTAGGTCTCATGGGCCTTTTGCCGCCCCCCAAGACCTGCCAGGTGTGCGCCGTGAGGATTCCTGGCGTGCCACTGGCGACTGCACGGCGCACACCTAGCAGGTCGCTCATCCGCAAAACTGTATACCTGAAAGATACTGCTGGTTTATTCTTCCAAGTCCCCGCGTCCCCGCGTCCCCGCGTCCCCGCGTCCCCGCGCTCCCGCGTCCCCGCGCTCCCGCGTCCCCGCGTCCCCGCGTCCCCGCGTCCCCGCGTCCCCGCGTCCCCGCGCTCCCGCGTCCCCGCGCTCCCGCGTCCCCGCGTCCCCGCGTCCCCGCGTCCCCGCGTCCCCGCGTCCCCGCGCTCCCGCGTCCCCGTGCTCCCGCGCTCCCGCGCTCCCGCGTCCCCGCGTCCCCGCGTCCCCGCGTCCCCGCCTCACCGCTCTCCTGCTTTCCCGCCCTCCCGCCCGACCTGCTCTTCACCCGACTGGTAACCCATACGAATCCAGCCGCGCTTGATCGCAAAGATCACAGCCATGGTGCGGTCATTTACTTGCAGTTTGGAGAGGATCGAAGTGATGTGATTCTTGACGGTCTGGCCGCTGATGCTTAGTTCGTGGGCGATCTCTTTGTTGGAGAGGCCGCGGGCGATACAGTCGAGAATCTCGATCTCGCGGCTCGTGAGCGGCGCAAAGAGGGTGCTCGTCTGCTCGTCGTCGGAGGCGGCCAGTTCGCGGAATTGATGGAGTACCCGCGTTGCCACGCTGGGTTTGGCCAAGACCGACTCGTTAATCAGGTATTTGCCCTTAGCCACTTCACGGATGAAGAAGAGCAGATCTTCGGGATTGACATCCTTGGAGGAATACGCCGCTGCCCCCACCTTGATCGCCTGGAAGAGTTGGTCGTCATCCTCGTAGACGCTGAGGACAATAATGCCAATGCGTGGGTCGCGCCGTTTGATCACGCGAGCGACCTCAAGCCCGTTGAGGCCGGGGAGGTTAATATCCACCAAGACCACATCGGGATTGAGGCGCTCGGTGAGTTTCAGCGCCTCCTGGCCATTTTCGGCCTCACCAATCACTGCAATATCGGCAGCATCTTCCAGCGTCCAGCGGATACCCTGCCGAAAGAGCGGATGGTCATCAATAATCAGAACGCGGATCGGATGCGACATAAGCGGTCTCTCCGTGATCAGACCAGCAACACCGGCAGGCGTAGGGCCACTTCTGTCCCGTGACCGGGGCGGGTGGTGACAACAAAACGGGCGCCGATGAGTTCGGCGCGTTCGCGCATACTGGTAAGGCCCCAACTCTCACGGCCAGCCCGGCGTGCAACTTCACGGGGATCAAAGCCAGGCCCTTCATCGCGGACGGTGAGGGTCAAGATATTTTTACGAACATTGATGATAATGTGGACTGGTGCGCCACGCGCATGTTTGCGCGCATTTTGCAATGATTCCTGCACCACGCGGTAGAGTACAATCTCGGCTTCGGCGGGGAGGCGTGGCAGCGGATCGGCATCAAAGCTTACGGCGGCATTGACGCGATCGCGGTAGCGGCGCAGGTACTCTTGGAGGGCACCAACCAGCCCCTGTTCATCAAGGCGGGCGGGACGCAGATCGGCAATGAAGCCGCGCACCTCGTGCAGTCCCTCGCGGGCAGCCTCGCTCATCTGCGCCAAGAGGCTGCCGAGGCGCTCTTGACGACCATCGGCGAGCAGCGTTTGGCTGCGTTCGAGGCCCATCAGCATATTGGCCAGCACTTGGGCGGGGCCATCGTGGACCTCGCGGGCCAAGCGATGGCGCTCATCCTCGCGGCCCATAATTACTTGGGCGCGCAGCGCTTGCACCCAGGGATCGGCGGGTTCGCCCTCGACTGTGCCGCTCAGGGTGGCGCTACTCATATCAATTTGTCGTACCAACTGATCAAGTTGACGTAATGCGCGGCGCAATTCTGCATATTCTGCCGCAAGCGCCTCGTGCTCCGTGCGTGATTGGCGCTCGCGGGCGGCGGCGGCCTCGGCGGTGGGCAAGCCACGCTCTGCGGCAAAACGGCTCTGGATGAGCAACTCATCCAATTGACGTTCCGCCGCACGCACCTTCTGCTCCAACTGCGCCAACCGCTCCTGTGCCGAGCGGTGGAGATCGCGCAGACGGCCAATCTGCTCACTGATAATGGTGTGGGCAGTCGCTAGCAGCGCTGATGGATCACGGCTCAAGGGGCCCCCCAAACATCGCCAAGATAACGGGTAGTCCCAAGTATAGCATGTGCAGGCGGGGGATGCTACCTTTGGGTGGGTGTGACGAACGTTTTGCTGGCACCGATCTTGTTGGGTGTGACGCAGACGTTTGCGAGCTACAGCGGTATCGAGCCGTCCGCGAATCGGTCTCTGGTACGAAACAAAATCTCCGGCTGCGGCGTATAATGGCATGATACCTAACATCTGTTCGGTTCGGGACGCACCCGTGCGTCCCGGACAGCAGGAGCTTGCCTAGCGACGACATACGCCCGCGTGCGATGTCGCCGCCTGCGTGTGCCACTATGGGCACGTTGGAGGTGACCGATGTTCACCCAAATCTTCCGCGTTGGCCTGCTTTGTACGACATTGCTTATGGCGAGTGGTTGTGCCAGTTTTGGCGCAACCCCGACGCCGACCCCCGATTTTTTTGCCGAGCCTGAGCCCGCTTTGGTGATGGTTGATGGCCGTGTTTTGCCCATACGCCACGCCGAGTTGCACTTCGAGCAGATGGCGGCGGTCGCTGAAATTTTGGTTAGCGCTGGGCAGGAGGTAGAAGCGGGGACGCCCCTCGCCCAACTCGATACCGCCGAACGCGAAGTGGTGGTCGCTCAGGCCCGTGCGGCGCTCGATGAAGCGATCGCGCAGTATGAATTGCTCGTAGCTGGCGCTCCCGAAGCGGTCGTCGCCTCTGCCGAAGCCCAAATCGCGCAGGCGCGTGCCGTCGCACAGCAGACCGCCGGACGCATCACGAATGCCGACATCCAGGCAGCTCACGATGAGTTGCGCGAGGCCCAGGCACTGCTCGCCCGGCTGACCGCTGGCCCGCGTACCACTGAGTTGACCCAGGCGGAGGCGGCGCTCGCCCAGGCGCAGACGGTCTTGCAGAGCCAGCGCGACGCCCTTTCCGCTGCGAAGCTTGATGCCGAGTTGCAGCTCACCCAGGCCGCCAATGTGGTGCGTGATGCCCAAGATGCCTATAGTCGCATCTATTGGGATAATCTCGAATTTGAACGCCAATTTCCCGATGAGGATCTGCCGCAGGCGCGCAAGGACGAAGAGGCGGCAGCGCTGCGTGCCGTGGCGACGGCAGAGGCGGCGCTGGAGCAGGCGCGCCTCGCCGTAGAACAGGCACACCATGCGGAACAGAATGGCATCGCTACTGCCGAAGCGCAAATTGTGCAGGCGACAGCCCGCCGCGACCAACTGCTGGCCGGGGCCGATGCCGACCAGATTGCCGGGGCGCAGGCGCGCATCAGTGCGGCCCAGGCGCGGCTCAACCAGTTGACGGGCACGGCACGGGCGGGTGAATTGGCTGCCGCTGCGGCGCGTGTTAATCAAGCTCAGGCTGGCCTTGCGGAGGTCGAAGCTGCCCCGCAGCCCGCCGCCATCGCCGCCGCCGACGCGCGCGTGCGTGTCGCTCAAGCCCAGCTTGATCATGCTGAACTGGCCCTTAGCAAGGCAACGCTCCACGCTCCCTTTGACGCCACGATTGTCAAGATTAACCTCGAACAGGGCGTCTACCCTTCCACCAGCGAACCCGCCATTGTGCTCGCCGATCTGAGCGCTTGGAAGATCGAAACCAGCGATCTTACCGAATTCGACGTGGTGATGGTGCGCGAAGGCGACAGCGTGCAACTCAGTTTTGATGCCATTCCCGAACTCAACCTCGAAGGGCTCGTGACCGCCGTCGAAGCGCGTGGCACCGCCCACCAGGGCGACATCCTTTTTACTGTGAGGATTGAGCCGCGCAGTTGGGATGCGCGGCTGCGCTGGAATATGACGGCGACGGTGTCGTTTGGGGATGAATAACCCAAGGTTACCTGGTTAGGGGGTGTGGGAGAACCATGTTCTCCCACACCCCCTTATTGGGAGAACCATGTTCTTCCATACCCTCTAGAAGCGGGTTCAATACCCTCTAGAAGCGGGTTCAATGATGCTCAGCTTAAAAAATCTTCTGCGGCGCAAGATGCGCACGCTGCTCACCATTCTTGGCGTGGCGGTGGGGGTGGCGGCGGTGGTAGTGCTTTCTGCCTTTGGCGAGGGCATGGCACGTGGTTTTAGTGTCAATGTGACGGGCAATGCCGACCTCCTGGTGAGCCAGAAGGATGCGGTGATGATCATGATCGGCGCGATTGACGAGTCGGTCGGTGATGAGATTGCCCGTATCCGTGGCGTGGCTCGCGTGGATGGCACGGTGATTGGCATTGAAGCCACCCCCGACTCGCCCTACTTCCTCGTGGCGGGCGAAGATCCGCGCGGTTTTTCGCTGGCACGCTATCAAGTTGTCGCGGGACGCCCCATCAGTGCGCGACGCCAGGTGATGTTGGGGGCAAGGGCTGCCGAGAATTTGCGCAAAAATGTGGGCGATAAGTTTCGCATTAATGCGCTGAGCTACACGATTGTTGGCATCTACGAGACCGGGGCCAGCTTTGAAGATAATGGCGCGGTGATTCATATCGCCGATGCGCAGCGTTCGTTTGATCGCCGCCGTCAGGTCAACTACTTCAAGGTGCAGTTGCACGATCCGCGTGAGCGCGATGCCGTGCGAGCCGAGATTGAGGCGCGCTGGAGCGCCCTGGCCGTGACGCGCTCCGGCGATCCGTCGAGTCAAGACGAGATGCTGGAGGTCTACAGCTCCATGGGTTGGTTCCTGGGGGTCTTTGCGATGCTGGTGGGCGGCCTGGGCATGATGAATGCGCAACTCATGAGCGTCTTTGAGCGCACGCGTGAGATCGGCGTGCTACGGGCGCTCGGCTGGCGGCGACGGCGTATCGTTGGCATGATCGTTGGCGAGGCGCTGATCCTCTCCGCCGTCGGCGGGATCTTGGGACTGCTGCTTTCTATGGGCCTGGTGGCGTTGCTGGCACGCTCACCCGCCCTCGGTGGCTTCCTCAATGGCACGGTCGAACCCTCGGCGCTCAGCCAGGCGCTGATCATTGCCGGGGTGCTGGGGCTGATCGGCGGCGGCTACCCGGCCTGGCGCGCCGCACGCCTCGCCCCCGTCGAGGCGATGCGCTCCGAATCAGGTGCCACAGTGCATTGGGGCTGGACGGCGCGCCTGTTTGCGCCGTTCATGCGCGGGCCAGCTTTACGTAACCTGTTGCGTCGTCCGGCGCGCAGCCTTATGGCCATGGTTGGCCTTGGTTTTGGCGTGGGCCTCATTGTCGCGCTAGGCGGCATCGCCAACGGCGCGAGCAACCTCTTCACCGAGATGCTCAGCGCAGGCCAAGCCGACATTCTCGCGCAGCAAGCGGGCGTCTCCGACGCCATGTTCTCCTCCGTAGATGAGCGCATCGCCGATCGCATCCGCACCCACCCGGAGGTCAAAGCAGTTTCACGCCTCATCTTTGGCGTCACCAACGTACCGGGGCTGCCCTTCTTCATGGTCTACGGCCTCGACCCGCGTGAGGGCTATATCGCCAGCTACCGCACCACCGAAGGCAGAAGCATCCAACGCAACAACGAGATGATTATCGGGCGCTTGGCGGCTACCAGCCTCAACAAAGGCGTGGGTGATACGCTGCGCTTCTCGGGGCAGACCTTCACGATTGCGGGCATCTACGAGACCGGCGTAAGCTACCAGGATACGGGCGCGGTGATCAACATCCGCGAAGCGCAACGGCTCTTCGGCAAACCGCGCCAAGTCTCCTTTCTTGGAATTAGTTTACATAACCCTGAGAGGGCTACAGAAGTTGCCGCCGAGATTGAGCGGCGCTACCCAGATCTCCTTGTCGCGCCGACCAACGAACTAACGAGCCGCATGGCCGATTTCGCCACCATGGACGCGATCTTCGACGCCCTCATGGCGCTGATGATGCTGATCGGCGGTATCGTGATGATGAACGTCATGCTGATGAGTGTCTTCGAGCGCACCCAAGAGATCGGCGTCCTACGGGCCGTCGGCTGGAGCAGCGGGCGCGTCTTGCGCATGATCCTCACCGAAGCCTTCGCGCTGAGCCTACTCAGTGCGTTGGCAGGCATCCTGATCGGCATTGGCCTCAATGTTCTTTTTCAGCTCACCCCTGATTACGGTGAATTCTTAACCCCCAGCTACGCACTCAGCGACATGAGTCGCGTCCTCATCATGGCCATCGGCCTCGGCATCGTTGGTGGCATCCTACCAGCTTGGCGGGCGGTACGCCTGAGCCCGCTGGAGGCGTTACACTCACAGTAAGGCGCTTGGGGCGGCAACCAAGTTGCCCCACTTTCAGGCGGAGGGGTTTTCGGGAAGGGCGAAGCCCTCCCCTTCAAGCTTCATAATTAACTCCCCTCTTACCTCAATTAGTGCGTCGCTGCGCTGCTGCACCAAGACGCCAGCGGGCCAGACGTTCCCACCAGATCTGCAGGAAGGTCGCTGCCATGAGGGCGAGCGGCATCGTCACAACTAGAATATAGTGGTTCCACTTGGTTGGCCAGAGCAGCAAGAAGATCATGCCAGCGCCAAACCAGAGCGGCAACAGCCGGTCGTGGTGCCATAGTCGTACGATCGCCAGCAGTGCGCAGGCGGCGACGATGCCGTCAAGCAACAATGGAAAGACCTGACGATTCTCGTTCACCGGCGTGAACAGCCAGTACAAGGGTTGATACCAGGGGTAGCCGTAGGTGGTGACATATTCGCCACTGGCATAGCTGGTATTAAAGGTCAGTGATGCATAGAGCCGCCCGATCGGGTCGGGCCAGAGGGCCGGGTTGGCCAGAAAAAAGATCAGTAGCGCCAGCGCACCCCAGCCGAAGACCCAAGGCCACGCTCGGGGCTGGCGCCAGAGCATCCAGATCACGGAAGCTATGCCAAAGGGAACGGCATAGAGGTATTTGCCAGCAGCCGCCACGCCGAGCGCGACGGCAGCGAGCCACCACCAGCGGTCGTTTACACCTGCCGAGCGCCGCAGGCTCAGCAGCGTCAGTGCCGAGAAGAAGCCGGGCAGCGCCTCTAGCATCGCGAGCGCGGTGAAGTTCGCATGCCAGGAACTGACAGCCACCAGCAGGCCCGCCAGCGGATTGACTGCCGCCACCAGTGCCGCCGTCAGGGCGCCCCACACCCCGTTGAATACGCGCAGCGGGCGTGCCTCTAGGGCCACGATAGGCGCGCCGCTATTCTGCGTGGTCGTTTCTTGATAGCGCGGCGGCATTTGGGTTGCGTAGAGGATACCGCCGAAGACCAGTTTGCTGAGCGGTGGGTGCTCATAATTCTCGCGCTCGTTCATGATCGCGGCCAGGTCGCCCCGTGCAATATGCTGGGCGTAAAACTGTCCGGCGCGCAGGTAGTCGTCCTCGTCCCAGTGCGTCTCCAATTGAGGAACAGCGTAAAGTCGCAGTGCCAGCGCCAGCCCAAACACAGCCAGCACTGCCACGTTGCGCCGCATAGGGTGCGCGTGGTCGCTGCCCGCCCAGCGCAGAATAGCGCCAAGTACCAGCAACGCCAGAATGCCCGTGAGGTAGTACTGATAAAACCACCCAGGCAAGAGAGCCCAGGCGAGGGCCAGGCTTGCGCCGACAGCAATGGCGAGTAGGCGCGCCGGATGATCGCGTAGGCCGAACTGGCGCCAAAAGCCCCAGAGCAGCAGCGTCAGCAGCGTTAGCAGCGCCAGCGCCAAAAGTGGCGGCTGGCTAAACTGGCGCACCGTCTGGATCCGCACCTCACTGAAGAGCATGCCGAGCATGCGATTATTGATCTTTCCGATCGGAGCTGTGGCCTCAATGTGCAACGGAGTCCAACTGAGGCCGTTCGGCCACGTCGGCCAGTAAACCAGATAGTGCCGCAACTGCGGTGGGCCGGTATAGTCCGGCAACGTCAGCACGGAGCCATGGTCGCCGCTTAGCGTAACGCGGGCACCGTAAGGTGCCTCGTTGCCCCGCAATTCAACAATGCCGGGCATGAGATAGGCCGGCAAGAACAGCGTGGCCTCCGTGCTGCTCCAGCGATAGCTGTCGAGCCCATCACGCTCAGCCGCATAAAAGCCCTGCACATGGTCGTTGTCGCTCCCCCCGCCAATGTCAATCACGACGCGAGCATCGATCTGCCAGGCAAAAAGCGCTACAAGAGCTGGAATACACCAGAGCAGCAACCACCCAAGCCAACGCAACTGCATAAATCCCTCCATCAACGCAAGAACCACAAAAGCCCTCAGATCCTATCACACCATCCCCGCCGGGGGCGTGGCCGTTCACCCAAAGGGGCATGGGGGAACATGGTTCCCCCATAAGCACCCCAAAGGGGGCGTGGGGGAACATGGTTCCCCCATAAGCACCCCAAAAGGGGCATGGGGGAGCCATGTCCCCCATAAGCACCCCAAAAGGGGCATGGGGGAGCCATGTCCCCCATAAGCACCCCAAAAGGGGCGTGGGGGAACATGGTTCCCCCATAAGCACCCCAAAGGGGCATGGGGGAACCATGTT
>RSAS01000167.1:11271-12586 GCA_003934145.1 Candidatus Viridilinea halotolerans
AACATGGTTCCCCCATAAGCACCCCAAAGGGGCATGGGGGAACATGGTTCCCCCACGCCCCCTTGACACCCCCTCCCGGAGGGATTAAAATAAGTTCCGATTACTAAAGCTAATCGGAACTTATACCCCATGAACCAAAAAAAACTTGACATAAGCGTTAAAAAGCCGCTCTTTACCACCGTAGACGCCCAGGCCGCCGCGACAGCCGATGACCAAGCCGCCGATGCGGTCTTTGCCGACTATCGTAGCCGCATTGATGGCGATACCCTGCGTCGCCAAGAGGCAGATTTGGCGCTGTTTGCCTATTTTTTGGGTGTTGCCAAGGCGGTGCCATCCGCCGGTGCGCCTTCGTTGGGGGCCCGTTTGCCGACTTCGGCGCACGTATGGGCGAATATTACCCACGGTATTGTTGCCGGGTTTGTGCAGTGGCAATTGCTGGAGGGCTATGCAATAGGATCGATCAATGTGCGCCTCGCCACGGTGCGGCGTTACTGTGGCTTGGCGTGTAGCGCCGGGGTGATTCCGCAGGAGGCGTTTGCGCTCATTCGCACGGTACGCGGCTACAGTGGGCGTCAGGCGCGGGCGGTGGATGCTCAGCGCCGCCGCAATACGACGCCGACCCGTGTGGGGGCCAAGAAAGCGCAGCCACGCGTGCTCTCGGCCACCCAGGTAGTCCAACTCAAGCAGCAACCCGACACGCCCCAAGGCCGCCGCGATGCGCTGATGATCTGCCTACTCGCTGATCTGGGGCTGCGCGTCGGTGAACTGGCCGCGTTGCAGGTGGATAGCCTTGACGTTGATCGCGGGACGCTGATGTTCTACCGCGAGAAGGTGGATGCCACGCAGACCCACCAACTCTCCGCTGATACGCTGGCTGCCGCCCGCGCCTATCTGGCTGCCGATGCGCCTGCGAGCGGCCAACTGCTGCGTGGTTCGCGTAAAAATGGCGAACTCTGGCAGGGCCTTTCGACGCGTGCCGTCCACAAACGGGTCGCCCTGCTCGGCGAGCGCATCGGTGTGAACGACTTGGCCCCTCACGATCTGCGCCATACTTGGGCCACACGCGCCGCCCGCGCCAAGAGCGATCCCTTCGCTCTGCGCGATGCCGGTGGCTGGAGCAGCCTTTTGATGCCAGGTCGTTATGTAGAGTCAAATGAGATTGCGAACCAGCGCATTAGCCTCGATGAGGAAAATCGGTCCAAATAAGCTCGCGCAAAGCCGCAAAGCCGCTAAGACATGGTTTCAGAAAGGGGCTTCGCACTTTACAATCGTAGTGCCGACTTTAGTCGGCTGAGGTCTTTGGCAGCAATGGGAA
>RSAS01000525.1 GCA_003934145.1 Candidatus Viridilinea halotolerans
TCCGCTGGCGTGAGGCGCTGCGGGTTGGGTGGCGCGGGGATGCCTTCGACTAGTGTGGGATGCGCAATCGGGGTGATAGGCGGTGAGGGGGGAAGAGGGGCGATAGGCGGCGGAGGCGATGCCCGCTCGCGTGGGGCGTGGGCCGATTCGGGGGGAGCATGCGCGAGCAGCGCGTGGTGCGGGGAGATTTCGCGTTCCTGCGTAGTGCGCTCCCGTGCGGCCCGTTCTGCGCGCTCTTCACGCTCGGCTTGCTCACACAGCTCTGCCCACTCCGAAGGATCTACTATCCGTCCCCCAGGCACCGGACGTGGGCGTGGGCGAACAATCCCCCGACGACGATCGCGCCAATCAGCATAGATGTGCAGCAGGGCAAACGGTAGCCCGATGAGTACGAGGACAAACGCCCAGAACAGCGTATACCCCATTCCGAGCCAAAACTCGTTGCCCTGCAATTCGTACATCGTTACCTCCTATTTTCGAGCAAATCGCTCCGCCAGAACCACACTCAGCATGCAGAGGCCCGTAAGCGTTACCTGCTCCGCTCCGAGCGCGAGATAGTGGCCGAGCAGTGCCCCGACCCCGGCACACATCGCGGTCTGGAAGAGCAGTGTTTCACTCATTCCGAACGTCACCCCAAAGAGCCGCCCAAGCGCAACACCGATGAAAACCGAGGTAGTGGTGGCATTGAAGATGTAGGCAGGTGTCCAGAGGACGCCGAGTCCGGATATTTTCTTTGCGAACACTTGGATGAAGATTAAGATAAGCTGGATTGTCCACCACGGGGTTGCGGGGAAGTCATCTACCCTCACTGGCACTCCCAGCAAGCGGAGGGTGTACCGTACACCCTGAATGGTCGCATAACCATCACCAAAAAGAAGCCCTACTCCGATGAGGAACACCACAAACGCCATAGCACCACAAAAAGATGTCATGAGCGGACTTCTGCTATGTCGGATGAGTCCTTTGACGTGGAACGTCGCCCGCCGCCCCCACCGAGGGGCCAGCCATTCGAGAAAGGTTAATTGGAGAACGTCTTCTTGAGGTGCGGCCTCGTTCCCCTGGATGCGCTTGGCCGGGATGTCCTTCGATACAACCATAATCCCCTTCAGTTGGGGCGCGAAGTATGGTAGCATACCCGCGCCAATCCTGAACCTGAACCTCAGGGGAGGCACGCCGCGCTGGTGTAGTAGGCCAGCGCGGCATACACTCCGTTATCATACTCGAAATTTGCTCCATTGCAACGGCCTTTCTTCGCCCGTTTCCGCAGTCGAACGCCCTGGAACGCCCTGGAACGGGGGGATGGAAGGGCTTCGACACCCCCCTCATTCCAGAACATCTGGGGGCGTTACGCAAGCCGCGCCACGTCAGAGGAGAGCGGCATATCGAGCCACTCCACGCGGCGGGCGTGCGGGTCGTGCGGGTCGCTGTTGACGAGCCGCCACAGGTCGGGGCAGGCGTTGAAGCGTACCAGGTCATCCCACAGGCCCGGGACAAGACGTATCCCTTGGCGCATGGCGATACCCCAGGAGCCGAACCACTCGCGCAGGTGGCCCAAGAGGGTGTCAGTCCGATCCTGCATCGCGGCCCGCAGGCGGGCTTGCTCGGCGTCGCTCCCCAAGAGGGAGCAGTGGTCAAGGTCAACCGACGCGGCGTAGATGAGCCGCTCGTTGGGATAGCTGATCGTGACTGAGGCGCTCAAGATCAGCCGTTGCCGCTCTTCCATCGCAATACCGTGGAAACGAACGGGGTGTGAGGTCACCTGCGCGTAGCAGGTTTCGGCCAACCCGTCGCGCAGCGCCGCGCAGAAGTCGCGGACGCTGAGGCAGATCACGTAGTCGGACGTGGTGGTCATACGCGGCTCCGTCTATTCAAAGTCAATCGCGGCAGCCGAGGCTTCGAGCGCCGCAATCTCTTCACGCACCTGGGCGAGATCCCCTGACGCCGTGCGCGCTGGGGCGGCGTGACGGGTCATGGAACCCAGTGCATCGGCGACGGCATCGGCGGTCGCGTGATCTGCCAGCAGCCCCATTGTGGCGAGCGCCCGCATGATCTCGTCCGCATCAGGGGGCATCCCGCCTGGGACGCGCCCCATCTCCAGGAGGTAGCCATTGGCCGCCCAGCGGGCGAGGATGCGCCGCACGGGACTGTAGCGCCCGCGAATGCGGATGGCCTGCAAGTAGCTCAACATCTCTGCGTGCAGCGGATCGTCGGGCGACAAAGGGATAATCCACTCGTCATCGCGCCTACGCATCGGCATCCTCCCCATCCTCCCCATCCTCCCCATCCTCCCCACTCTCCCTATCCTCATCATCCCCCATCGCGGAGAACGACAACTCCCGCCCGTCAGCGAGGGCGCGCAGTAGCGTGAACTGCTCGATACTCACAATGACGCCGGTAGGGTAGCCCTTCTGGGTCACAATGACCGGCTGCTGCTGAGCGCGGCAGCGCTTAATCAGCGCGGCCAAGCTCGACGCGGCACGGGAGATCGGCACGACGCCCCGTT
>RSAS01000372.1 GCA_003934145.1 Candidatus Viridilinea halotolerans
ATTCTGGTTGGCCAGTTGCAGCAGAGCCAAGGCCGCGTCCATCGGAGCGTAGTGTGTCACCATGTGAACAAGCGTCGGCTCATCAACATGGTTCGTAAGGCCATCGGAACAGAGGATGAAGGTATCGCCAGAAAAGACCTGATCTGCATGGCTCACATCAGCGTCAACCGCGCTATCGGCACCAATCGCACGGGTAATCACATTTTTGCGCTGATGGGACTGGGCTTCTGCAGCACTGATTGCCCCAGCATCAAGCTGCTCTTGAACGAGCGAGTGATCAAGCGTAAGTTGGTAGAGCGTCGCATTGCGCACCAAGTAGGCACGACTATCACCGACATGGGCCACCTGAAAACTGGTGCCCTGAAACAAGAGCATAACAACAGTAGATGCCATGCGCGTATGCGCTTCACTCCCCATCAAGCGCTGGCGGCGCACGGCCATGTTCGCATGCTTAATAGCTTGGAGCAGATCGGGTTCACCATCACTGTAAAACTGGTTATAGAGCGTAGTAATGGTCAACTGGCTCGCCTCACTACCACCGCCGCCGCCGCCGACGCCATCGGCCACGGCGAAGAGGTAGCCGTGGGACTGCCAGAAAGCGGGGTCAACCGTGGGGAGACCATAGGCATCCTCATTCTCCTCGCGCACCATACCAGTATCGGTACACGCACCAACGAGGAGGGGGCCAAACGTAAGGGTAGGCTGACTACTGCTCATGTAGGCTCTGTTCCGTTGCCAGCGTGGAGTGCAATTGGTGCGCGATCGTGCGCTAATTGACCAAGGTTTGTTGGCTTCAACGCTGATTCGTGCCGATCCCCCCCCCGCTGCTGGCGAATGAAGCCCTCCAGTTCGCCGTGGCGCACGCGCCAGCCTTTGCCGATTTTGAAGGCGGGGAGTTTGCCGCTGGCGCACCAGCGGCAGACGGTGGCACGGCTTACGCGCAGGTAGTCGGCGACCTCGTCAACGGTCAGGATGCTGCCTAAAGGTTGGGCTTCAGCCATGGCGACACGCCTCCCTTGGGTGTGCTGCTTGTGGTGGGGGGCCGGGGTGGGTGCCCGGTGACAAGCGCTGGGTTTGGATAGAGTCATGTTGGGGTTGACCTCCTACTCTATTAGTAACGAGTCGGGCCATTTTGCGCTTATTTTGCTTTGCGCTCATTGGACGACATTGGTCGCACTTGCGTTGTTACACGTTGGTTCAATGTTATTGTATAATAAACCATAACACAACGATTTTCTACTCGCACGCTACCGTTTTTGTTCTGTCTAAGCTACCTGTCGTCGCACACGAACTGCGAGGAGTGTACACATATGCCATCCGGCACATATTGGTTGGTGTTGGTGGATGAATTGGCGGTGGAACAGGATTGGCAGTTGACGTCGGAGGTGCGTGTGCGGTATGCCAAGGCGCTACATGCGCTCTGGCCGATAGAGGTGGCACCGGCGAAGGCGCGGCGGATTTGCATGCATTACCATTTTGACCATGCGGTGCAGTTGATGTTGCTCGATAGTACGCATCCGCGCTACAGTGCGGGGTGGGAGGAGTGGAGTGGGATGGCGCTCCGTTTCCTCCATAGCGCGGGGTGCTGCGCTTACACCGATGCGACGCTGGCCACGGAAGATTTGGCCCAGATAACACTGCTTGAGCTGTGGCATTCGTTGCCTTCGTTTAGCTTTACCAGCCGTCTGACGACGTGGGCGCACGCGGTGGTTGTGCGCACGGCGCGCCGCATCTATCGCGATCGTCTCGTGCGCAAGCGCACCGAGCAGCGTTTTGTGCTGGCGGCGCAAGGCACGGCGGAAGAGGCGCTGCCCGAGCAGCAGCATCCGGTTGCTTTGGTGGAGGCGGATGCCTTGGAGCGTTTGGCCTGCGATCTATTACTAAAGACTGCCGATGAGCGGCTGGTGCGTATTTTTTTGCTCCACGCCCGGCACGATCTCACCTCGGAGCAGATTGCGCCCTTAGTGGATCTGCATCCGTCGCGGGTGCGTTCGCTGATGAAACAGGCGCGCGGGATTGTGCGCCACCATCCGGCCCTGCAGGCGTGGTGCGCCGCCGATTAGGAGCTACACGGCCACGTCAACGTCGTTGGGGCTGCGCCCCAAACCCTCTTCTTTCTTTCGTTTTGGCGGCTTCGCCGCCAAAACGAAAGAAAGAAAGTTCTTCGGGGGAGGCTTCGCCTCCCCCGAACCCCCACCGGAAGTACCTTTTGACATTCCCCCCCGCTTAGTAGTACCATTCCTTGAGAAGGTTGGTACTATTGGGCGTATTCTATGAAGCTGCGCTTTTGCCCTGAAGTCTATGCGTGGTTGGTTAGCCTGGATGCCGCGCCAGTTCCGGTGGCACCGCCGTCCGCAATAACCGAGCATGTCGCAGCGTGTGTGCGCTGCCGAGGTGGGGTGTTGCTGCTTGCGGGTGAGTTGCTGGGTGCGCCTTTTGCGCCCGCTGCGGGCGATTGCGACCAGTGCCAGGATGATTTGGCCGCTTTTATTGATCTTGAACGTGATGAAGGTACGTTGACGGCGCTGCATGAGTATGCCCATGTCTGGTGGCACTTGTGGCAGTGCGCCGATTGCGTCGAGGTCTATCGGATGGTGCTGACGCTCCAGCAGGCCGAGGCAGAGCAGCGTCTGCCGCCGTTGCCGCTGTTGAGCTTGGTGCCGCCGCCGCTGCATGTGGTCTTGCCACGCACCCACATCCTTGAGGCGCTTGCTGCGCAACGAGTGGTGGGCCAAAGCGGGTGCGTTGATGATCTGTTGCTCTTTGAGGGGCCAGTCGCGGGGTGCGTGCTGACGGTGAGCCTGCGCCAACAGGATGAATGCTGGTATCTTTGGGGCCATGGGTTGCCGCCGCCCACGGGAAGCCTTGTGGTGAAAATGGGGGCAGAATGCCATTTGGCCCCTTTTGACACCTATGGCCAGACATTGGTTGGCCCGTTGCCTACCTCGCTGCTGTTGGATGGGACGGGGCCGCCGCTAGAGCTAGGGGTTTGGGGTTAGGGGTGCCGACTTCTATGCGGTGTCCTGCGAAATCGTTGCCTACCACGAGGAGTCCTATGCCTTCGCCTTTTCCTGGGATGGACCCCTACCTCGAAGCTGCCGAACTTTGGGAGGATGTCCATGCTAATTTGGCAACTGAATTACGGGCGCAGTTGCAGCCGCAACTGGTACCACGTTACATCGCAGTGCTTACGCCTTATGTTACCTACGAAGAGGGTAGTACTGGAATATTGAGCGCGATTAAGCCAGATGTAGCGGTAGAACTGCACGAAGCAGCGTTTCCATGGCCGCAACGGACTGCGCCGACACTAAGCGCGCCGCTCTTGGGCACCAGTAGCATTGCAGAACCAGAGGTGGCGGTGAAAAGCCAGCGGATTGAGGTGCGCCGGGTTGGTGACGAGCAACTTGTCACAGTGATTGAGTTACTCTCGCCAGCCAATAAGCGTCTGGGTAGCGCGAGTCTGGCTGCCTATCAGCAGAAGCGGCGCGATCTGCTGCGTTCAGATGTTCATCTGCTTGAGATCGATCTGCTGCGACGGGGGGCGCGTTGGCCGATTGAGCCAACGCTACCTCCGGCACCCTATTTCGCCTTTCTCAGCCGCGTGGCGCTCCGTCCGACCATAGAGATTTGGCCGGTCGCTTGGGACGATGCGCTACCTAAGCTCCCTGTGCCATTACTCACGCCCGATCCAGATGTCCAGCTTGAGCTTGGCCCAGCTCTAGCGCGGGTCTATGAACAGGGTGCATATGCCCTGCGTGTACATTATCGCCGTCCGCCGCCGCCGCCAGAACTCACCGCGGCTGAGGCAGTTTGGTGCGCAGAGCAGGTGGCGCGGATGGAAGTGGGGTAGTATGAATCCAGTATTGGCCGGGCTGCGTGAAGGGCTTCTCACCATTACCTACAATAGCTACCTGAGCGTGCGTCGCATACAGCGCCGCGTGGTGCGCCCGGTTGAGTTGGGGGTGCGTGTCTTGGTGCCCTTGGATGATCGTGTCCTGTTGGTGCGTCATCGCGGCGGTGCGTTGCCTTGGTCGCTGCCGGGCGGCGGCGTCGAGCGCGGCGAGAGTCCGGCGACCACCTCGGTGCGTGAGGTTCAAGAGGAGACGGGTTGCCCCAGTGAGCCCCAGTATCTCCACGGTCTGTTTTATGCCTATGGCGGCGGGTTGACCAACTACATCACGGTGATGGTGCTCGCGCCGCGCGGCCCGGCCCGTCCGCCGGTGGGCGATCTGGAGATTGTGGATGCGCGCTTTTTTCCCATGGCCGATCTGCCTACCAACCTTGAAATTGGCAGCCGTCGCCGCATCGCCGAGTATGTGCGTGGCGAACGCGGGCTGTGTGGGGCGTGGTGAGGCGGGAGGCGCGGGGAGGCGGGGAGGCGGGGACGCGAGACGCGGGATGGTGGGATGCGTGGTGAGGCGGGAGGCGCGGGAGACGTGGGGATGCAAGCGTTCATGGGTGAACAGAACATTAGCTCCGCAGGCTACAAATAGATTATTGGAATGCCATGGAAGACCCTCACCCCCCTAACCCCTTCGGCAAGCTCAGGGCAGGCCTCTCCCGCAAGCGGGTTCATGGGCGAAGATGTCGAGATTCTTGGCAAGGAGACGAAACATGCCCTACACGCCAATTGTTGCCACGCTGGGTTATGTGCTCTCGCCCGATGGTGAACGGGTCTTGCTGGTGCATCGCAATGCAAGGCCGGACGATCAGCATTTGGGGAAGTATAATGGCTTAGGCGGCAAGCTTAATCCTGATGAGGATGTGGTGGCCTGCATGCGGCGCGAATTGCGCGAAGAGGCGCAGTTGGCGGCGTTGGATTTGACGTTGCGTGGTACGATCAGTTGGCCGGGGTTTGGTAAGCAGGGCGAAGATTGGCTCGGCTTCCTCTTTCTCATTCGGCGCTTCAGTGGCGCACCACCGCCGCAGAACGAGGAGGGGCGCTTGGAGTGGGTGGCGGTGGCGCAATTGGTCGCGGGCGATTTGCCCATCTGGCCTGGCGATAAGCTCTTTTTGCCCCTGGTGTTCAATGGCGATCCGCGTCAATTCCACGGGGTGATGCCCTACCGCGACGGGCAGCCGGTGGGATGGAGCTATAGTTGGGTGTGAGGTCGTATGGATTGGACTCTCTTTTTTACCATCGTTGGTCTGGGGGTGGTACTGATCGCCCTAGTTGCCGGGATGCTCAATCGCGCTTGGGGCGATTTTGCCCAGCATGCGCCGAAGATCGAGGAGCTTGAGGCGCGCTTGCGCCAAGAGGCGCGCTGGTCTGCGCCACCGCCTGTTGCAGAAGCCGATGAGCCGGAGTTGCCCGCTGGGGCGCCGGGTGAGGATATGATTCCGGTCTCGCATCCGTTGTTGAAGCAGGCGATTAGTCGGGCAATGGTGAGTGGCGGGACGCCAGCGGCGACCTATTTTGTGCGTGAGGGCGATGCAATCTACCTTGCCGCCTATCGCATCGCCGACCCCGATCAGCGTGAGCAGGTTACGAAGCTCTTTCGGGCGTTGCATGATGCTGATGATCAGGCGTCGATTTTTGAGTTGCTGCAGGCAATTAAGCGCCTAGGGCGCTAATGGCTGGGGAAGGGTGGTGTGGGCGGGAACCCATACGCATTAACTTAAGCCCCTAATGGGCCTTGCGGCGGGGGTTCGGGGGCATGGCCCCCGAAAAATTTCCCTTTCCAGCGGGGTTTAAGGGGCCGCAGGCCCCTTAAGTTACTGCGCATGGGGCGGGAACCTGGTTCCCGCCCACACCCTTCCCCCATTTTACAGAAAGGTTCCTTTTCGTGCTTGATGTGAAACTGATTCGCGAACAGTCTGCGTATGTAAAGCAGCAGTTGGCCCGTTTTGGGGTTGATCCTGCGTTGATTGACCAGATTCTGGCGTTTGATGAGACGCGTCGCCAGTTGTTACGTAAAGTCGAAGATTTGAAAGCGCAGCGCAATACGGTCTCGAAGGCGATTAGTAAAATGGCCGCTGGGGCAGAACGTGAGGCGCAGATTGCGGCGATGCGTGGCGTGGGTGATGCGATTGCCACGCTCGATAAGGAGCTCGCGGTGGTGGAGGAGGGGCAGCGCAGTGCGCTGCTTGAGGTGCGTAATCTGCCGCACCCTGATGTGCCCGATGGCGCGGACGATAGCGCCAATCCGGTGATCTATCAGGAGGGTGAGGAGCGCACGCTGCCCTTCGCGGCGAAGCCTCACTGGGAGTTGGCGGAGCAGTTGGGCATTATCAATTTTGAGCAGGGGGTGAAGCTGGCTGGTTCGCGTTTCTATGTGCTGCGTGGCCTCGGGGCGCGCTTGCAGCGTGCGACGATCCAGTGGCTGCTTGATCTGCATGGGCGTCAGGGCTACACCGAAATTTATACGCCCTTTGTGGTGAAGGAGCAGGTGCTCTGGGCGTCGGGTCAGTTGCCCAAGTTCCGTGACAATCTCTACCGCGACGAGGAGTCGGGGCTGTGGCTGGTGCCGACGGCGGAGGTGCCGCTGACGAGTCTCTACAGCGACGATATTCTCAGTGCGGAGCAACTGCCGATCCATCATGTTGCCTATACGCCCTGTTTCCGCAAAGAGCAACTGAGCGCCGGGCGCGATGTGCGCGGGATCAAGCGTGGCCACCAGTTCGATAAGGTGGAGATGTACATGTTTGAACTGCCGGAGCGTAGCTATGCGGCGCTCGAGAAGCTGCGCGGCGATGCCGAGGAGTGTGCGCGCTTGTTGGGCCTGCCCTTCCGCACCAAGCTGCTCTGTACCGGCGATATTGGCTTTGGTTCGGCCAAGACCTATGACATTGAGGTGTGGGCCCCCGGTCAGGGTGAGTGGCTCGAAGTCAGTTCTTGCTCCAACGTCGAAGCCTTCCAAGCGCGGCGCGCCAACCTGCGCTACCGCCCCGAACCAGGGGCCAAACCGGAGTTCCTGCACACGCTCAACGGCTCTGGCCTGGGTTTGCCGCGCACGATTATTGCAATCATGGAGAACTACCAGCAAGCGGACGGCAGCATTATGGTGCCTGAGGTGTTGCGGCCCTATATGGGTGGGTTGGAGGTGATTGAGCGCCCGTAGGCTCATCTTCTTTTTGTTCAGTTTTGGCGGCGAAGCCGCCAAAACTGAACAAAAAAACAGGATTTGAGGTTCGCCTCCCCAAAGAAAGGAGGTTTCACTATGCCAGTCATGATCAACCTAACCAGCGCGGATCACGGCGGCACACGGCCTGCGTGCGGCACGGGCAGTTGCGGCCCCGATTGTAGTTGCGGCTGCCCCTATACCGGCATGGTCGAAAAGGGGCACGTCGAGGCGGTTGCCGCGATTGAATCCCGCTACCCGGACGAGTGGCTCGCCTTAGTGATTCCTCCTGGCGAAGACGAGTACGCGCCTGAGCAGGCAATGCTGGTGGCGCATAGCCGCACTGACGACGAAGTCTGGGATGCGGTGCAGCGCATCACCTTCAACCAGGTGGTGCATGTCTACTTTAATGGCTCGGCGGAGCAGTATGCGGCGTGGATGGAAGCGGAAGTGGGGTAAGGTTTAGCGCCGAATCAACGGCAACCAGACCTGCCACTGCGCGGCTGGCCCACAGATCGCGGTAAAACTCAGGTCGGGCAGGGGGGCGGCGTTGCTGCTACTGGGTTGCCCCCAGAGCCAGCCGTCCACGTCGCCGGGGCGGACAGTGCGGCTACTGGCCCCCACGGGGGATGAGCGCCAGCCACTGGTTTGACGCAGCCAGTAGCCCCAGGTGGCGTCAGGGTAGGCGCACATACAGTTGCTCGCCGGGCAGCCGACACCCGCGATGCCGCAGACGAAGAAGCCCATGGCGGGATCGTTCAGCACTTCGATGGTCACTTCGGCACGTTCCAGCAACACCGCGCCGCTGATTTGTGCTTCGCTAAAACTGACGCAGCGCGTGATGATCGCTTCATCGCTGAGGCGGATCACTAAACCCGCTCGGTTGAGGGTTGTGGTGGCGTGGGCCGGGGCAAGGATGCCGATGCCCAGGGCGATGAGGAGGAGGAGGATCGGCAGGGATACGGGGGTGCAGAGAGAGGGTTTCATGATCTCAGACCAGCTATACCAAATACCATAATATCGCGGGAGGATGCGCGAGGGCCAAGTGCCCGCATAAACTTGAGAGCAATGCTCTAAGACGTGTTAGGGAAGCGGATTTTATTGATTGCCCCACTGCTTTGTCACCCTGAGCGCAGCGAAGGGTCTCTCTTCGGCGAGAAGAGACCCTTCGCTGCGCTCAGGGTGACAGGCTGTTGGGATGTTTAAAAGTTTCTGCTTCCCTTACCCAACCCGTGGCAACACGACACTAAAAACACAGCCCTGATCGGGTTGGCTGCGCACCGTGATCTGGCCGCCGTGGGCTTCAGCGATATGGCGGGCGATAGCGAGGCCGAGACCCGCGCCAGGGCGATTGACCTGAAAGGGCTGTTCGATGTAGTAGAAGGGCAGGAAGATCTTGTTGAGGTGTTCGGCGGCGATGCCAGGGCCGCTGTCCTCGACGCGCACAATCAGCCGCGTGGCATCGCTGTGCAATACGATGCGCACATGACCGCCCTCCGGCGTGAACTTGATGGCATTATCGAGCAGCACACGCACCAACTGATCAAAGGCTGCCGGATCGAGCATGGTGGGTGTTATCTCACCCACCAACGCCTCAAAACTCACCAGCTTATCTTGGGCCGCTTGGCTCATCTGGCTGCTAAGCGCTTGCACAATCTCCACGGGATTAACCAGTTGGCGATTAAGGGGCCGCCCACGCAGTTCCTGGAAATAGAGCAGGTTGTTGAGTTGGGTCGCCAAGAGTTCGCCGCTGCGCCGCATCACGGTGATCGCCTCGCGCTGGAACGGATCCAGTTCACCCAGCATACCGCGATCAAAGAGATCGAGGTAGCCAATCAACGCCGTCAGCGGGGTGCGCAATTCGTGGGAAAGGCTAGAGAGGAACTGGCTCTTCAGCCGATCCAACTCCTGCAACTCGTTGTTGGCGGCGCTCAACTCGCGCACCTGCTGTTCGAGCCGTTCGACCAACTTCTGATTATAGGCGCGCAGCAGCGTCGTCTCTTCGTGCGGCGTTGCCACTTGCTCGCGTCGCCCACCGATGAACTCGGCAATCTGCGCGGGAAGCTGACGCGCATCAATCGGCTTACTCAGGAAGCCGTCGCAACCGGCAACAAGCGCCCGCTCGCGGGAGCCCGGGCTATCATCGGCGGTCAGCGCCACAATGGGCACCCCGTGGAGATGCGCCATACTGCGCAGGCGAGTGGTCGTCTCGTAGCCATCCAGGCCCGGAATACCCAAATCCACCAGAATGAGCGCCGGCTGGCTCTCGCGAGCAAGGGTGAGGCCCGCCGGGCCATCTTCGGCAATGCTAAGCTGGTAGCCCCGCGCACCAAGCACGCGCTGCACGAGCCGCTGATTGTCGTGATTGTCTTCGATGTAGAGGATCTTGGGCTGCGCCTCGCTCATGGAGCCTCCCGGCTAGGATTTTTGGGGTGGATGTTCAGGCGGCTGCGCCGCCAAGGAAAGGGTGTGCGCGGGAACCAGATTCCCGCGCACACCCTTCCTAGGAATGATTCACTCTAACATAAGGGGCCGCAGTGTCGTCACCGCCACGGGCGTTGCCAAGGGCAGACTAAAGCTGAAGGTGCTGCCCCGGCTGGGCGCACTCTCGACCCAGATGCGCCCCTGTTGGGCCTCAACGAGCTTGCGTGAGATCGCGAGGCCCAGGCCGGTGCCGGCACTGCGTGAACGTAGCCCGTGGATCTGCACAAATTCCTGAAAGACATCGTTCAGGCGGTCGGTGGGAATGCCGATGCCGGTGTCACTCACGCGCACGACCACCATGGCCTCCAGTTCGTCCGCGTCGTTCAATTCGTCCAATACCGTTGCCGTCACGCGAATGCTACCACGCTCAGTAAACTTAACGGCGTTCGAGAGCAAGTTCAGCAAGATTTGACGCACCCGTTTGCCATCAGCGGACACCAGCGGCAGATCGGCGGGAAGGTTGTGGTACATAGTGATATTATTGCCGTGCAACAGCCCTTGAGCGGCATCAACGGCATCGCCAACGACTGCAGCGAGGTCGGTTGGTGCGATGTCGAGGTGCATATGGCCCGCTTCGATACGCGCCAGATCGAGCAATTCATCGATCATGCCCAGCAGAAAGCGCCCATTGCGATTGATACTGGTCAGATCTTCGTATTGTGGCGGGCTGAGCGGCCCGTCAATTTCGTCGAGCATGACGGTACTGAAGCCGATGATCGCATTGAGCGGGGTGCGCAATTCGTGCGAAAGACTGGCCAGGAAAGCGCTCTTGCGCCGGTCGGCCAGTTGCGCCACCTCCAGCGCCGCCCGCAACTCCTCGGTGCGTTGTGCCACCTGACGCTCGAGGTCGCTGAAGAGTTGCACATTCTGGATGGTCAGCCCGACCATGCCCGCAAAGGTGAGTAGGCGGGCGGCATCTTCGACACCAATCCGCCGGCGGCTGAGTTGGCAATCAGCCGAAAGCAGCCCAAGCGCCCGCCCTTCGCGCCCAAAAATAGGCACTTGAATGTAGATGTCACTCGCAGAAATCGCCTGCTTGTGCTGTTCCACCCCCGGATGCACCCACGGGTTATCCACAATTACTGCCTTGCCGTTGCGGATTACATCGGCCTCAATCGTGCTGCCCGTCAAGCTCAACGGATGGCTATTTGCCACCTCCATGAACTGTTGGGCTTGGGGCGTACCCTCCGCGCCAAACCAAGCCGCCACGACGCGCAACTGGTCATCCTCCACCAGATAGACCACCGCCCGGTCGAAGGCAAAACGTTCGCAGATCGCGGCGGGGATCGCCTCCAGCAACTGATGGAGAGCGAGGATGCCCTTCAGTTCATTGGAGACCGCGTTGAGTGCGGCGAGCTGTTGGGCGTTCTCTTCGAGCTTAGCAATCTTCTCGGCGAGCTTCAGGGCCATACGATTAAAAGCAACGGCCAACTCACCCAACTCATCGTTGCCCACCGGCGGAATCGGATCGTCCAACTTGCCCCGCGCCAGCGCCTGCACGCCCTCGCGCACCACATTAATACGCCGCGTAAACGAGAACGAAAGAAAGATGCCAAAGATACTAATGATCGTAGCCAGCACAAAGATCAACCCGATCAACTGGTTACGCAGCAGCTTCTGACGCTGCACAATCAACTGGCTTGTCAACTCCGCCGGAGCAGTCACTTCCTCCTCCGGAATAACCAACGCCACACTCCAGCCCGCCGTAGGAATGGGCGCATAGGCGATATAGGCGGGCTGCTCTTGATTGCTGAGCAGCGCCAAGCCGTGGCCATGCGCCGGATTTACCATGGCCGCCGCGACGGTGCGCAGATCCGCACTCGACGATTCCAGCAGATTCTCGCTGCGGAAGGGACGATTCCAGGGCCAATCGCCCGCATCCATGTCGGGACGCACAATCACCTCGCCACGATGATTGATCAGCATCGCATAGCCCTGTTCGCCCACATCAAGCGCCAAAAGATCTTGTTGAATCGTCTGTAAAAGCAGGTCAAAGGCCACTACACCAATAAAATTTCCTTGGGAATCATAGATCGGCTGCGCACAGGTTGTCGTCAAAAGACCCGTATTCGCATCCACATACGCATCAGTCCAAACAATCGTACCCGCCTCGCGCGCCGCAAGATACCAAGGACGGACACGCGGATCAAAGGGCTGAATTTGGAGCAGCGCATCAATCACGGCATCATCATCAAACGCAATGACGCCACTCGCTTCCAGCGCGACATAGCCAATACTGACCAAGCCATTCGCTTCCACCGACGAACGCAAGGTGCGAATGATCTGCTGCGCAAAAGCGACATCCTGGACATGGCGCGCCAGCAGCGCGGGCGTCGGAGCGGGCGCAACCCAGACGCGCTCGGCATTAGGGGTAAACGGCCCCGTCGTATAGCGCGTTGTCGCATAGTTCGCCACCGCCCCCACCTGCTGCTCAATTGCATTGAGCGCCAGATCATAAAAGCGGGCCTTATCTGCGGCCCGCGTAAGCAACATCTGTTCAGCCTGACTGCGCAACGCCGTCGCCCCGGTTTCCACCGCCGTCTCCCGCGCCCGATCCAACGCCAGCAACCCCAACCAACCGGCCAAAACCAGCGCCGGTAGCGCCAAACCCAAGAGCAGCGCGAGAATCTTTTGTTGAATGGAGATGGGCATGGTGAAGAACAGAAGAACAGAGGAACAGAAGAACAGAAGAACAGAGGAACAGAAGAACAGAGGAACAGAGGAACAGCAGCAAGGTTAAGAATATCTTTAGGGTATAGTAACAGCTTGTGTGCGTCGGAGCAATGGCCAAAGATTAAAAGGCGGTTGCAAGCGCTTGGGGGCGCGGGGGCCTGGCCCCCGCAGAAGCCCCCCGTGCGCGGGGGCGTTTAAGGGCGGACAGAAAACGTGTGCGCCCCCTTCTGGAATCGCATTG
>RSAS01000713.1 GCA_003934145.1 Candidatus Viridilinea halotolerans
TCCCACAACGTGGGAGAGGGGGTAGGGGGGTGAGGGCCATCCAGGGCATCCCCATTATCCATTCGTGGCTTACGGAGCGCATGTTCTGTCCGCCCGTGAACCGGCGGGGGTTCGGGGGCATGGCCCCCGAAAAATCCCCCCGCTCGGCGGGGGCTTGGGGGCATGGCCCCCGAAAAATCCCCCCGTCCGTCGGGGTTGAAGGGGCCGCAGGCCCCTTCCGTTCATGCCCGTGGGGAGGCGCAGCCTCCCCACGTAAATATTTTTATAGCGCGAACTGCGCGCAGCGCTGCTCACCCCACGAACCCAACGCCGCCCGCGCCAGCGCCGGAATGGCGGTCGCAACGTCGGCGCGTAGCACCACCTCGGCCATAGGATCGAGATAGGTCGGCTCAAAGTTGACAATGATCACCTTGGTGCCGCGACGGGTCGCAAAGAGGGGCAGATCGCACACCGGCGCAACCTCCAAGGCGGTGCCCGCGACAAGCAGCAGGTCACACTGTTCAATGGCTTGATGGGCGAGCCAAAAGATGCCTGGCGGCAGCGCTTCGTCGAAGAGTACCACATCAGGTTTGAAGGCACCCCCACAGTTGCAGCGCGGCGCACGCCCCTTGCGAATGTTGGGCATCAGCGGCGCAGTGGGCACCTGGCGGCCACAATCGGGGCAGGTGGCGCTGCGCAGATGACCGTGCAACTCAAAGACGCGACGCGAACCGGCCTGTTGGTGCAAGCCATCAATATTCTGCGTCACCACCGCATTGAGCCGCCCGGCTGTCTCAAGCTCGGCCAAGGCAAGGTGGGCGGGATTGGGCTGTGCCGTCAGCATGGGATCGAGCAACCCGTTCAGCCACGCATAGAAGTGGTCGGGATTGCGGCGGAAACTCCGCAACGAAGCCACCTCCACCGGATCGCTCTTGGCCCACAGCCCGTCGGGGCTACGAAAATCGGGAATCCCCGAAGGGCGGCTAAAGCCCGCCCCAGTGAGCGCAACCACACGCTGCGCTTGAGCCACCAGTTCTGCGGCGCGATCAAAGGGTGTGTTTGCGCTCATAGCGTGTTCCTTTCCCTCAATTGCCCCCGGCTTGGGGGCTAAGCATGCGTAGCGCCCGCGCAATGCCGGGGTCATTTGCCTCACTAAAGCGTGTCCAATCTTCAAGAATCGCAACGTCGGGTTGCACGCCCAACCCTTCAAGGTCGCTGCCATCAGGCAGGGCAAAACCCTCCTGGGCCACCCAAAGCCGCCCTCCGCCCGTCAGTTCGTATGAATAGATCGTCTCGGTATTGCCCGAAGTGGGCATGCCAATCACAACAGCACCAGCCTGCCCCTGTAAGATTGCGGCAATGACTTCGGCATAGGATGCCGTGCGTTCGTCAACCAGCACCGCCAATGGAATGTCGCGCAGATCGGGATTACCAGAACTGGGAATATGCAACGGTACATCACCATCACGGCTGGTAAACGCTCCCACATCACCCGTGATAAAGTGGCTCAGAATGCCCTGCATTACACTACGCCAACCACCAGGATTACTGCGCAGATCAATGATCAGCCCGCGCAAGGCATGCTCAGCGCTAAGTTGCGCGAGCGCCCTACTCACCTGGACATCCATATCAACGACCCAGAGCGTAGTAATCTTGAGGTAGCCAATCTCGCCCGGCAAGCGCTGGGCCAACGGCGTAATCTGCCCCTCAATGCGGGTGCGCGTCAGCACAATATCATGGCTCGCCTCACCCGGACGCAGGACGGTCAAGCGCACCTCGCTCCCCTCATCGCCTTCGAGTCTGCCCATGCGGTAGAACGCCCCATTGATCGCCACAATACGGTCGCGCTCGTGCAACCCCGCCCGCTCCGCTGGGCCACCCGGAAAGACGTGCTGCAAGATCAACCCATCGCCCACATCGCGGTAGGTTGCGCCAATGCCCACCTGCTCCTCGCGGCCACTACTCAACGCATCCTGACGCTGGGCCGCCTGTGGCGGCAAAAAGCGCGAATGTTCATCACCAAGACGCCCCACCATCGCCTCGATCTGCTCGTAAAATTCCTCATCGCTGGGTGCTTGCGCAATCCGTGGGGCAAACTCCGCATACACCGCAGCCCAATCTACACCACCAAAATCAGTATAGAGATAGTGAGTATTAATAATTTCCCAAACCTCATCAAAAACACTTTGACGCATCGCCAGATCAAGCGGCGCCGCTGGCGTCTCCAGCGGCATTGGTGTCAACGCTGTCGGCTGCACCGTCGCCCTAGCCGCCTCCCCCTCCACCGACGGCACCAAGAGCGGTGCGGGCGTCAGTGGAACTGGTGTTGCACATCCCACGCTTGCGAGGGCGTAGAGGAGTAAAATAGTGATTAGTGCTATGAATTTGACTTTCATTTTTTATCCTCTGTTTTCTGTTCTTTGTTCTTTGTTCTTAATGATGATTCGTAGTACCATAAAATTTTTGATTTTTTCGGGGGCTGCGCCCCCGCGCCCCCGCCGCACGGGTCTGTTTTCGGGGGCTG
>RSAS01000726.1 GCA_003934145.1 Candidatus Viridilinea halotolerans
GGAACGCTGTTGCTCACGAAGCGCTTGTCATGCTGAGCGCAGCGAAGCATCTCTTTTCGACCGAAGAGAGACCCTTCGCTCCGCCTTCGGCTCCGCTCAGGATGACAAGGCGGCGCGAACCCACAGCGTGACTTTTGCGCTACTGCGAAAATTCACTTGCCCCGCCCCGCGCCGGGCGGTTTGCCCACGCTTTGAGGAATGCATGGAACAACATCCCACGACCGAATTGGATGCTGCGGTGGGCTGGCTGCCCAACTTACCGACGTTACGTGTGCGGCTGACGTTGCGACTGCTCACCAGTGGGGTCTTTCCGGCCCAAAAAGGGAGTATGCTGCGCGGCGGTTTTGGCTACGCCTTTCAACAGGCCTCATGTCCACGCAGTTGCTGGCAGCGCGAGGAGTGCGTGAGCGGCATTATCTGCCCCTTCCGCTGGGTCTTTGCGACACCGCATCCGCCCGATAATCCGCGCCTTCATGACCTGCGCGACGTGCCGCGCCCCTTTGTGATCGAGCCGCCCTTGGATGCACGCACAGACTATCGGGCGGGTGAGGCGCTGGAGTTGACGCTGGTGCTGATTGGCCGTGGGATCGATTTTCTGCCCTACTTTCTGATCAGCTTTGAGCGTTTGGGGGCCATGGGTTTGGGGCGCGACAATGTGCGTACCCGTTTGGAGCGGGCGGAAGCGTTGGCCCCTTGGAGTCCGGTGGGCACGTTGCTCTACCACAACGGGCAGATGCTGACGGGCACGGAGTTGCCCATCCTGAGCAGCGCGGCAGTTGTGGCGCGCGCCGCCACGCTGCCCGCCAACCTGCACATCACGCTCGACGGCCCCTTGCGCCTGAAGTACCGTGGCACCTACATCGAGCGCTTTGATCCTGCGGCGCTGGTGCAGGCCGCCTGCTGGCGCATTGACGCGCTGGCCGCCTTTCACGCCAACGGCGGCTGGGAGCAATCCTACCGTCCCTTGGTGGAGGCCGCCGAAGCGCTTGAAGTGGTGCATGAAGCGGCAACGTGGCGCAACCTGCAGCGCACCTCAACCCGTGGCCCCACGCGCCAACGCATGGATCTCGGCGGCATTACGGGCAGCGCCCTCCTGCGCGATGTACCGGCGGCGCTGCGGGCGGTGCTGCTCATGGGCAGCATCGTACACATCGGCAAGGCATGCGTCTTTGGGCATGGCGGGTATGAGATAGAGGGCAGGGGATAGGGGGGGGGTAGGGGGATAGGGGTTAGGGGTTAGGGGCGTGGCCCCCGAAGAATCTCCCCGTCCGGCGGGAGATTGGCCCCAACATGCCACAAGGGTACGCGCATTTGCGCCCGCCCGTTTGCGTATACTAGAGGGGGAACGAAGCTAAGCAGAAAGGTAGCACCATGACCGATCTCGAAGCGTACAAGGTAGACAATCTCTTCCTGCTGGTTGGCGGGAATCCGCTGCCGAACTATGTGGCGGCGCGGTTGTTGGCGAAAGATCCGACCACTACGAAGATCTGGTTCTTCCATTCCAAGGAGACAGCGCCTGTTTGTGATGCGCTGCAACGTGAATTACAAGCTGATGGCTTTCAAAAATCCAACTTTACGGCGCTACAGATTGATGAAGCACAGCCCACAAATATTCGCGATAGCGTTCATGAGCAAGCTCAGGACTTGCCGGGCGTGATTGGTTTGAATTATACTGGTGGCACAAAAGCTATGGCTGTGCATGCGTATCGAGCGCTTGAACATGATGAGAACTTGAAGGTGCAGTTCAGTTATCTCGATGCGCGCAGTCTGACGATGCAGATTGAGGGCTATGTCGATGATCCAGATTCAGTGTATGTAGGCGATCTACTCTCACTTAAAGTAGATCAGATCCTAAGCTTGCACAGTCGTGAACATTCCATGCATCGCGAGCCATTTTGGCCCGCGACGGCACAGGCTCTTCTGCGTCTCCACAGCAACAAAGAACTTGCTGATCAGTGGCAGGCTTGGCTTGCGACGCTCTTTTTTACTGAGCCAGCCTGGCCAGAAGCAGAGCTAGACAGTGCGCTGACTGATGAAGATTGGAAGGCATGGGTGCGAGCAACCTTTGTTGCTCACGAGTACAAGCGGCGCACTTGGCGCAAGAAACAGGATCGTGAGTTGGTTATTCCAGAAGCCTTTCAAGCCGTCTGGACAGCAATCAGAGAGGATACAAAAGGGGTTGCCATCGAGACGTTGGACGATCTAAGAAAAGCTGAGGCGAAGGCTTTTCGCAATTTAGCTGAACTCGGGAAGGAGATGGAGGGCGAGTGGTTGGAGACGGCGGTGATGCAGGTACTCCAAGCTCTGCGTGAGCAAGATTCGCTACTGATTGGCGATCTTGTACGGGATATTCAAGCAAAGATCACGGTCAAGACATCTGATGGCACATCTTTGAGTCAGCAGATTCAGATCGATGTTGCTTTCACGCGTGGCTACCGCCTCTTTGTTGTATCTTGTACCACCTCGGATGACAAAGGAATCTGCAAGTCGAAACTGCTCG
>RSAS01000582.1 GCA_003934145.1 Candidatus Viridilinea halotolerans
GGGGAGGATGCGAGGGAACCAGGTTCTCTCGCGCACCCTACCTACACATTTTGGTGGTCTCGCTTCTCGCTTCTCGCTTCTCATCAACTGGTATAACTCCTATGCTCGAACAGCTTGTTCGCCGCCGTTATTGGTGGTTCACCCTCTCTATTGCGATCATTCTGCCGGGGCTCTACTTCTTGCTGCTGCATCCCTTGTTCACCAGCGGCAACGCCCAACTTGGCCTGCGCGCCAGTATTGACTTTAGCGGTGGGGCACTCTGGGAGATCCGCTTCGCCGAAAAGGCACCCAACGAGGTCGGATCGGGTGATGTGGCCCAGGCCTTTGGCATCGCCGGCTTCGAGAATGCGCTTGTGCAGATGAGCCAGGTTGAGGTGGATGACGCCCTGCAGGCTAACGCGCTGGTGCGTACCCGTCCGCTGAGTGCCGATACCCCACTGCAAGAGCGCCAAGCGGTTGAGGCTGCCATCGGCGCCCAGATCGGCCTTCATACCATCGAGCGCCTCGAAAGCGTGGGGCCAACCGTCAGCCGCGAGAGTACGATCAACGCGATTATCGCCGTGTTTGGCGCTTCGCTGGCGATCCTCCTCTACCTCTGGTGGGCCTTCCGCGAAGCGCCCCATCCCTTCCGCTACGGCATGTGCGCCATCATCTCGATGCTACACGATGTGATAATCGTCGTCGGCTTCGCCGCCCTCTTTAGCACCTTCAATCCGCGCTTCGAGGTGGATGCGCTCTTTCTCACTGCCCTGCTCACCACGCTCAGCTTTTCGGTACACGACACCATCGTCGTCTTTGACCGTATCCGCGAGAATCTGATCGAACAGCGCCCCGGTGAAACCTTTAACGACATTGTGAATCATAGCCTCGTGCAGACCCTGCCGCGCTCGATCAACACGCAACTTACCACCCTCTTCACCCTCACCGCGCTCCTGCTCTTTGGTGGCGAAACGCTACGCAACTTCGTCGTTGTCCTCTTGATCGGCCTGATTTCGGGTACCTATTCGTCCATCTTCAACGCCGCCCAGCTGCTTGTCGTCTGGGAACACCGCGAATGGCGCACCTGGTTCGGGCGCGGACGTGACAAAAGTGGTGAAACCCCGGCCCCAACGGCGGGCTAGGAAAGGAAGAGACAATGGTAGCCGACGCAGATCAGGCCAAACTTCATATCCGCTGGCAAGAGGATGATGAGTCACTCATGAGCCTCGAGCGACTCCAAGGCCACTGGACTGAAGAGCAGTACCTGCTCATGACCGACCAGACCAAGCGGCTGCTGGAGTATAGCGACGGCTACCTTGAGGTTCTCCCAATGCCCACCGAAGAACACCAAGATATTTCGCAGTTCCTCTTTCTGGCCCTGCTCGCTTTTCTCCAAGGCATTGGCGGCAAAGTCTACTACGCTCCACTTCGCGTGCGCATCCGCGCCAATAAATTCCGTGAACCCGACCTTCTCTTGGTGCGTGATGCCCATGACCCGCGTCGCCAGAATCGTTACTGGCTCGGAGCTGATCTGGTGGTCGAGGTGGTGAGTGCCGGTGATCCCGAACGAGATACCAAGGTGAAGCGTAACGACTATGCCCAGGCAGGCATCCCCGAATATTGGATTGTAAATCCACTCACGACGACGATTACCGTACTGGTACTCGAAGGTGAAACCTACACTGAGCATGGTTGTTTTTCGCGTGGCGAAGATGCAGTATCAAAGTTGCTTGACGGTTTTCGGGTTAGGGTAGACGCGGTTTTTGACGCGAAGTAGGCATGGAAGCATCGTAGCGCCTAACGAGTTATGGGGAGCGCTAGGCGCTCCCCATAGCCTACCTACCACAAAATCGCAAAGCTCCCCTCTTTGCCGCTCGGTGCCTCCCAACGCACCTCAACCTTCTCGACCGCCGCGAGGGCCGGGCCGCTATAGCACCAACTCACCATACGCTGCACCGCAGGGCGCGTTCCCTCAAAGACCGCCTCTACGCGCCCGTCCTCCAGATTACGAATCCAGCCCTCCACCCCCGCTGCGCGGGCGCGGTCGCGGGCATAGGCGCGAAAACTTACCCCCTGCACCCGACCTATAATAATGACATGGGCACGAACAGGCTCCATAGCTCCCCGACTCCTCTAGCAGATCCATGGCTAACACGAGTATACTCTAGCCTTGCACTTGGTGCAAAGGATGGCAGATGCTCTGCCTCCGGCGGGGGTTCGGGGGAGGCGCAGCCGCCCCCGAACCCCTTCTCTACGCCTTCCGGCGGGGCTTGTTGGGGGCCATGTGCCCCATGCGCATTAACTTAAGGGGCCTGCGGCCCCTTAAACCCCGCTGGAAAGGGAATTTTTTTCGGGGGCCAAGCCCCCGAACCCCCGCCGGCAGGCCCGCCAGAGGCTTAAGTTAATGCGCATGGGGCCATGCCCCCGAAGAACCCTCCCTTCCGGCGGGGGCGTGGGGGCTTGGCCTTCAAAGGGTTTCATCTGTTCTGGGAAGGGCTTCCCAATGCAGTAAAACG
>RSAS01000609.1 GCA_003934145.1 Candidatus Viridilinea halotolerans
CACCGATCTCGTGGAAGCGGACGAGCTTGACCCCGACATGCTTGGGGTTCACGTCTTAGGTTCCACGCAACGATGCTACCTCGACCCCCTCCGCGCAGCGGGGATTCCCGTCATGTGCGACACCTCCACGCCGGCCAAGCAAGCCAGCGTAGGCGAAGCCGCTCTCGCGTGGGGCTACACCGACCGCTACGGACTCTCGCGGGCGCTACTCAGGCGCTCGCGCTTCGCCCGCCTCGCCTTCTGGCTCTGCCGCGAACGGGATCGTCTGGGCCTGCCCTGGACAACACCTGACACGACATGGCTGGAAGAATTGCCCCACCTCACGCCCATCGTGTACGCACACACCACGCAGCAGCATGCGCTGCTGTAGGTGAGAAGGAAGAAATTCATGAAACTAGAAAACGTTGATGACATCGCGCAACTGCGAAAGGAAGTCTACCAATCTCTCATCAATGAGGGATGGGACGTTCCTGAAGCTTGGGGATTGGCCGAAACGTGTGAGCGCCTTCTTGCGGGAGTGATGGGCCTTCGCCCCGTCATCCCTCGGCCCCGCCCCACCCCACCCGCCAGTGACGAAGAACTCGCTTACCGCTTGGGACTGCCGCGCCCCCGCCGTGCCGCCACGCTTGATGAGAAACTCCGCAGCGACCTTGATGCGCTCCGGGCTGATCACGCGGTGACCGACTCCGTTACCGACCGGCTCGTAGCCCGCGTTGCGGGCATCGAGCATCGTCTCGATGGTCTCAACACCCCCACCCCCACCCCCGCGCCTGCGCCCTCTGGCGGCGTCATCCGGATCGGCGATAAGGTGATCAACACCGCGCTCATTCGCTACATTGAGCGTGATGACCGCTACGTTGGTCGTGACGACGAGGTGCCGGTAACGGTCTATTTCGTTGGGGAAGCCTACAACAACTTCACCCTCGAAGGGGATGAAGCCACCACCTTGTGGCAACACATGACTGGAGAACGATGAAGAAGAAACTCGTGCTATTTGCAACAAACGGCTACACCGAGTTGCAACCAACCACGATCTTGCTCTACCGAGACAGGCAAGCAAGCCAACTCTCGGCACACATCCCGATTGGCGAGGGTGAAGACCCACGTCCCGCGCAGATCAGCTTGAATGGGAACATCTACGATCTGGTTTGGATCGACTAGGAGGACAACTTGAACAAACGCCGCTGCCCCCAATGTAACGGCACCGGGTTTACGAAGAACGGCCTTGAGTGCAGCAGGTGCCTCGTAGCAAATCGTTGCCCCCGCTGCGGGGGCAATCTGAACGGCCCACTCTTGAGGTATCCGAATCGCTATCTGCACGATGGCATCAACGCTATCGTGAATGGAGCGGTGTTGCTTCTCTTCTCCCACCACGTTCAGAGCCTTCTGACGCAATGCCTCACCACCCTGATGCCGAAGCACGATCCGGCGGCGTGCAAGCATGCCGCCGTGAAGGTATCTCGCTTCACGAGTGTCCAGTTCGCATCGTGGGCTATCCCGCTTCAGCGGCGGGTGACGGCATGGCTCTACCAGCCGGACGAGTATTCGTGTGCCACATGTGGGTGGCAGGAAGGGAATTCAACATGAACAAACGCCGCCTCTTGATCACCGCATGCGGGGGCACCAAGCGCCCCGACGCGGGCCTGCTGCCCGCTATCGAACGCTACGACGGCCCTTCGTTTCGCATGCTCCGCAAGACTCTCGGCCAACTCAGCGACGAGCAGCGCCCGACGGTGCTGATCCTCTCGGCTAAGTTTGGCCTCATTGAGGCCGACCGCCTCACCCCTGACTACGATCAGCGGATGACGCCTGAACAGGCCAGTCGCCTCGCCCCCCAAGTGGATGAGGCACTGGATCGCCTGCTACGCACTGCCACGTACACCCACACGCTCTTCCACATGGGCAAGGCATATTTGGCCGCAATGGACATTGCGCCGTGGAAGCTGTCCCACATGGGACGAATCGCCTTCACCACCGGCGGCATCGGCATGCAGATGAGCCAGATGAAACACTGGCTCATCGAAAAACCGTGGCTCCCCGCTCGTCTCCCTCAAGTGGGCCAGATCGTGGAGTTTTACAGCGGCGACCGGCATGCGACCTACCGCGAGCATGGGCGCGTGCTGCATGTCCACATCCCTGACCCTGACCATCTGCTATCCCACTTTGGCGGCTACTACTACCTCATTGATGTCGAAACCGCGCATGGCGTGAAACGCACCATCAGCAACAAGGAAATAGTCGGACGCAGGTTTGGCTAAGAAAGGATACCCCCATGAAGATCACCATCACCAACACGATTGAGTACACCGAGCAGCAACTCAGCGACGAGCAGGCCGCACTGACCAGCGAGATCTACGACGTCCTGATCGAGGAGTGCGCAAACGCGGAAGCCGCGCTGTATCTCGCTCGGTACGCCGCCGCTGAAAAGCTCACCGATCTGTTGGCCTACGCCGCCGGGTGGGACGCCAGAGCCGCCTACGGGCCGCGTGCCAA
>RSAS01000358.1 GCA_003934145.1 Candidatus Viridilinea halotolerans
CATGGCCCCCGACAACGCCATCCTTCTGGTGGGGGTTCGGGGGCATGGCCCCCGACAACGCCATCCTTCTGGTGGGGGTTCGGGGGCATGGCCCCCGAAGACTCCCCCCTTAAGCATCATCTAATCCAACAACTCCGCAATCTCCTCCGCCTGAAGGAAGATACGGTTCAGTTCAAAGAACGCCTCACGCGCCTGTAGGCGCTGCGAGCGCAGGTAGGTGGCGTGGCGCAGCTTTTTGATACGGGCGGGGTCGCGCAGACCAGCGGTATAGTCACGGGTGACGGTGCGAAAGGTATTGATCTGCTGGTGGGCACCGGGCGAGAAGCGGTAGAGCGCCGTAAAGGCGCGGAGGAGGCGATCACCAGCCTCATCAAGCTCTTCGAGGCCGAGCGCACAGATGGCCAACTGGAGATCGATCTGGGCGCGTTGCAGCCAAAACTGCTGCACCTCATCGGTGGGCGTCGTTGTCGCCTCTGTGGGCACATAACCGATCGTGTACTCAGCGGGTACGGCTTGAGCCGCTTGCAGAAGCTGTTGACGCGCCTCAACAAAGCGGCGCTGGTAGACATAGGTGACGCCGATGTCCTCCATAATATCGGCCTGCAAGGGTAGCCCACGGGGGCAATGCACGAGCGCTTGGGCCAAGATAGCCCGCGCCTCGTCCATGTCAGCCGCTCCATCCTCGTGGCGCCGAAAACGAGCATGGCCGCGGTTGCGATAGGTGCAGCCGAGCCCCTTGTAGATCTCAACTATGCGCTCACGCTCACCAGACGTGCCGAGGAGTGACAACGCGGTCTGATAACAAGCCAGCGCATGCGCAAACTGCTCTTCGCTCACACTACGCTCCTTATAGTTGACCCAACCCAGCCAGCGGTACAACTCACCCTCCGTTCGTGCGCAGAGTGCCGCGAAGCGCGAATTGGGGAACTCTTGGAGAAGTAGCTTTGCGTGTTCAACGTGCTGCTGCGCGGCGAGAATATTGTCCAGATCAAGGCAGATGTTGGTGGTGGTCAAATGGGCAGCCGCTTCACGATAGCGATGGCCCACTGTCCGCTGGATCTGAACGACGCGCTGGGCATAGCGCAGCGCAAGCTCAAGCTCCCCCTGCTCCTTCAAGGCAAAAGCGAGGTTATTGAGCGTCGTCGCCCGCAGTGCTGTCGTTTCAGGGCCAAGCGTTTTGTAGAGGCTGATCGCTTCGCGGTAATGATTGGCTGCGGTTTTGAGGCGCTGCCTCACCCGTTCTAGGTAGCCCCAGTTGTTGAGTGCATAGGCGAGGAAGAAGCG
Organism: Candidatus Viridilinea halotolerans; assembly: GCA_003934145.1. Lineage (GTDB taxonomy): Bacteria > Chloroflexota > Chloroflexia > Chloroflexales > Chloroflexaceae > Viridilinea > Viridilinea halotolerans. The sequence continues at coordinate 1,285 of RSAS01000358.1, forward strand.
AGCCTGCTGTTGAGTGTGGGTGGTGAGTGGCAGATCGGAATCGATTGGGCGCTGGGTTATGGCACGCAGGGTCTGAGTTAGCTTGGTATAGCGCTCGCGTAGCACTGCCATCTGCTCGGGCTCACGCCAGAGCAAGCCAGCGGCTTCGAGGCGGGCGACCTCGAGCGAGCAGGCGGCGAGGGGGTCTTCGGCCAGTACCTGGGCAAAATCCTGTGCTACGCGATCTGCCAAGGCGAGAGCCTCTTCATTCCTGTTGCTACTCTCAGATGTGTAGCTATGAATGCGGCGAAAAACCCAACGTACCGCTTCATCGCAGACGAGGCGCTCCCAGGGTAGCCCCTGTAGGGCGAGTTGCTGGCGGTAGTTCTTGCCCAAGACAGTTCGCGCATCGAAGAAACGCGCAAACTCGTCTTGGATTTGAATATCAAAATCCTCGTCATAGCCAAGAATTGAACTGTAGACCAACTCACAATAGTCTTGATAGCCGGAAAGATTTGGTGTGCGGGCCAATTTGTAGTAGAGGCGGTGGATTTGATACGAGCGCAATTGGGCCAAACGTTCAACGGTCAAGCCTTCACGCTCAATTTCAACATTAAGCCGTTTGATTGCCGCTTCGAGATGCTCAATCGTATGCTGGTACCAGCCATCAATACTCGCTTGACTGACATGCTGCGTGAGCATGTCATAGATCTCATCATGGAGCGAGAGCATGTTGTCACCAGCGTGCTTCACAAAGGCCATCGCCTGCAAGCGCTGAAGCAGAGCGGGCATCTCTTCGCTTGCGCTCTCATCACCACCTGCATGGGCGAGGTGCTGAAGCAGACTGGGATAGAGCCCTTTGCGCAGAAAGACCGCCTGCTCGATTAGCCGAGCCATCGTTTGATCTTGCTCATAGAGCGCCTTCATGTAGGTGGCCGAGAAGTCTTGCCCAAGCTTCTGCGTCGTGGTTGGATGGGGCTGTGTGAATGAGGGGGGCAGGTGATCGGGGTCAAACTGGACAGCACGCGCAATCTCCAGCGCCACAATCAGACGCACCGGATGGCCCCCTGAAACCTCGTACATGCGCTGATACCAAGCAAGATCGTGGGGTTGCTCGCCACGCGCCTCCATATAAGCCTGGGTCTCTGCGGGGGTAAAGGGCTGGAGTAGTAGCCGTCGGGCAAGTTTTGCGCCTAACCGCTCCGTTAGCAGCAGGACTTGCCGCTTCTGGATGCGACCCGCGATAAAGGTGAGTGTATTATCCAGATCATTGATCAGATCGAGCAGCCAACGTTCAAGTCGGTTGGCGGGGCGAAAATTGTAGGCTTCTACGTCGGGTATGCGCGGATCGAGGCGCTCAAAGGTATCAATTGTCAAGACAATCGGGTAGTGGCGTGCGATCTGGTTATAGTCGAGCAGAAAGGCGTCGCGCACACTGCTCAGCCCCTCACCACTTTGAAAGTGTGCTCCCTGGGTGCGAATATAGCGCTCAACCTGCTGATCAAATGAATTGAACAACCCTCGCTGTTCACTCTGGTTCTGCAATAGCGTGCTGATGCGTTTCGCCACAATCTGCATCAACCAGAGCGGATGCTGGTAGCGGGTGTCGGCTAGATCGATGACTCCGCTTGCTAAACGTAGAATGTTTCTCTGCTTGTGATCTTCCTGTACAGCGCGTTGTGCCACACCCAACAGATGCGACTTGCCAATCCCGCCATCACCAAGAATGTGGTAGACCGCGCTGGCCGAGGCGAAGGAGCGAATCACCTGCTCAACCAGATTGAGCGCAGCGCTCTGGCCTATCTCATCGGCGGGGTCGGGGAAGACCGGCACGCTCGCAGTCATGGGAGGTCAACCTTCCTGGTGGCTTGCTACACATTGTAACTAGAACATTGCTGTGTCGTAGCCTAAATTGGCACGGGCCAGCCTTGTTAGCTTCTGCACAACACCAAAGCTCCCGCTATGCAGCAGACTGTACTGCTCCGCATACTCATAGGCAGTAAGATCGAGGAGATCGAGTTGTTCAGATGTGCGCCCCTCGCCGCGCAAAAGTTCACGCAAGGCCAAATCCTGCGCTAGGCTCAGCATGGTCGAGGCAGGGCTGTAGCGCACAAGGTAGGCCATCATGCGTACCAGGTGGTGGGCGGCATCGTGCAGAAACTGCTCACGGCCAGCGGGGTATCGCAACGTGCGTTCTCCCGTGACCGGGTTAAAGGTGTAGCTTCCCTGGTCAAACTGACCAAAGGCGGCTATCATGCGTTGTAGTTCACACTGACCCAGTTCACGCCAGAAACCATGGTTGGGCTTCTCCATTTGCGGTACACCCAAGCCAGCAACAAGCTGGTATGGGCGTGCCTGCGCCTCGGCGTGGCGTAGGTAGGCGTAGAGCCGTTCATCATAAATGTCTTCGTTGACATAGACCGCTGCAATATCTTCGTAGATGTCGGCTAGGATCAGCGGAGGCTGCCGTGCGTCTGGATTGATTCTCGCCTCGTCAAGATGGTAGAGATCGGGCAGGGGGGCGTGCGAAACCCGCAGCGCCCCTTCTAAATTTTGGCGAGCTAGGGTAAAGTCGGCATGCATCTGATCCGCTTGGATCAACTTTGTATGACGACGGCTCCGAGCGCGGCCCCAGCTGCGGTAGAGGCTCCCACGGCCTTGGAAGAGCAAGCGCCAACGTTCCACATTTTCTTGCTTGGCATCCTGTGCATGCAAGACCTGCTCATACTCCTCAAGGGTGGCAAGGCATTGGGCAAAGGCTGCATCCTGTTCGGCAATACTCTCATCCAATTGCTCGGCAATTTTGCGATATGATTCAGCAAGTCCTTGCAGTGCCATTGCCAGTCCGCGTGAGCTATGTAGTTGGCGTAACGTCTGCGCCGCGGGTTCGGCTTGACGGAACGCACGGTTACCACCGCCTAAGTTGATCTCCACAATGGCTAATGCACTGCGATCAAGTGCGACTTCATGGGGCGAGCCATACCGTGAATGTAATTTTAAAGCCTCAAAGCCAATGCGTTTAGCTTCATTGGCTTGACCATCTAAGGCAAGCGCAAAGGCAAGGTTACGCAGAGTGGTAGCACGCAGTTGCGGCGCTAAATTGCGATCTTTACGCACTAGTTGCTCTGAGTGGCGATAGCAGGCGATTGCATCAGCCAGTTCGTAGTTGAGACGATAGAGGTAGCCACGAAAATTGAGCAAGCGGGCACGTAAGAGGGTAGCCCAACGCTGTTCTTCTACAGGGGCTATCTCTGCTCCGTTGGGCTTTAAGGCCGCTTCACCCTGCTCAAGAAACGCCTGGATTCTGGCGCGATCTTTGGCTTGTGTTCCTTGGCCCCTGAAGAGTGGCGTGACGGCCAAAGCGAGATAGAGCAGCGCCGCTGCAACGCCACTGCTCTGTTGTAGGGTGGGTTGGTAGTGCTGTTCAAGCAACGGAATGAGACGATCACACTCATGCCAATCCTCATTCTGTAAGGCAGCGCGTAGCAGCCAATGGGCGGCAAACTCTAGTTCGGCGGCGGGGCTTGGTCTGCTATGCTGACGAGCAATATTGCGCAGCGCCTCTTGGCGCAGGGCGTTGCCGTGGCCCGATTCGTGGGCAACGATGGCTTGGAGCATCCATAGGTTCAAGAGCGCCGCCGCCCGCCCGCGATCACCCTGTTGCGCTTCGTAAGCATAACCGAGCAGGTCACGCTCCAGTTGGTGGCGGCGACGGATGGCGTCGTCGCGCAGTGCGCTCTGCCGGGCAATGCCCGCCCCAGCGCTCTCTGGCAGGGTGAGCAACACTTCGACCGCCGCAAGGCGCTGCTCTTCGGTGCGCTCCATCACCGCTTTGTACCACTGCAGCACCGCATCACTCACCACGCCACGCAGATGGTCACGCGCCGGCGGGTGCTTGTCGAGCCAGGCGTACATCTCGTCGTGCAGGAAGAGTTGCTCCTCGCGTTCACGCGGGTTATTAGGATCATCTCCCTGCTTGGTGTAGATCTGGGTGCGTCGCCGTTTGACAATGACCAGTTTGCTGAGTTGTTTAAACAGTTGCTCCGCATCGGCCTCGACCTGCAGCGCCTGTAGCACGGCGGCCAAGAGGCTGGGGGTGAGCCCTTTGCGGATGCTGGCCATGCATTGGATGGCGACAACCAGCGGGCTGGAGGCGGGCGTAATCTGGCCTGCGAGGCTCAAGAGTACGCGGTTGCGAATGTTCTTCGCCTCGTGCGCTAACGGGGCTAAAGCCAAGGCATCAGGGCTTGGCCCGGCGGCGGCCACCTGCTCCTGCAGGGCACTGAGCGGCGCATCGGGCTCTTGACCAAGCAGTTCCAACGTGAAGAGCAGCGCCACCCAGAAGGGCATGCCCTCCGAGACGAGGTGCCAGGTGAGGAGCTTGCCCGGCTCATCAAGGCTGATCTGCCGGGCCACGGTGCGGTCGGGCGCATCGGATGCCGTCGCCCGGGCGAGCATATCTTCGGCAAGGGCGACCATCGCCGCGAAGTCGAGGCCACCAAGCGCTTCGCGCTGTAGGGGCATCTTGGCGGCAAGCTCGGCGTAGAGTTCCACAGGTGCGCCGTAGAGCGTTTGGCTACGCCCGCCAAGAATCGCTAACGTACCCTGAAGCTGTGGGAGCGTCTCACGCAGCCAATGCTCGCCACCGGCGCTGGCCTCATTCTCGCTCACGCCGAGTACTCGGTCGGCGCCATCGCTCAGCGCCACCGCCTGCTCCAGCGTATCAAAGAGCAGCACGATGCGGTAGGGCAGCGCGAGTTGGGCAACCGCTCGGTTGTAACTGGCGACAAAGGCGGCGCGCACCTTGCGCTGGGCCTGCTGAAAGGCATCGCCGGTGATGCGCGAACGTTCTAATTCGGCACGGGCCGCGTCGTAGGCGGCAAAGGCATCAGCAAGCGCAGGATGCTCAACCTGGAGGGCAACGCTGATCGCCTCTTCGATTACACTAGCGCGGAAATTGTCAATATGGTAAAAATCGTAGATCGGCAAAAAGATGCGCGGCTTGGCAGCACGCAGATGATCTTCAAGCGCTTGCAGAATGAACGTCTTGCCGGTGCCGCCATCGCCCTCAAGCAGGCGCACCTCAGAGGTTTGGGTCTGCGCGTCAAGCAGTTGGCGCAACTGAGCAAGGAGAGGATCGCGGCCAAAGAGTCGCTTGGAACGCTCAGGTAAGCCTTGAGATGATCTGCTCGGGTCAGACATAGCGCCCTCTCGTGCTAAGGAACGCACAACAACTACCGCCCCTACTATAGCATGCGTAGAAGCCTATTTGAGTAAACTTTTCTTAACTTTACGCTGGGGGATGTAGGTACGCCAACGTTAGGCAGCTACGTAGAAGGTTTGCACACAGCTTGTAAAGAGGTCTTCTGCCAAATCATGCTGCACTAAAAGTTCTTGGAGCTCTTTGTCCTGCTCTAAGGCGTCATTCAATTGCTTCAGGGATTCGTCGCGCAGATGGTAGTGCTTTGTAAGAAATTTTTCAAATTCTCGACTCAGTTGCTCCCTCGCCAATGTGCGCGGTGGCGCAGCGCTGAGCCGTTGGAAGAGATATTCAAGCAGATAGACATGGCGATTATTCATGACCGTCTCAATCTGCTTGGCGTAGTAGGCTTGCGCTTTAGCACGTAAATTTTGATAGAGTTCCGGTTTATGCAGCGCAAGGCGTCGGGCGATGATGCGGCGAATGGCGGGGGCTATCTGGTAGGCACGCACTTCTGAATTCCAGATGGCTAAACGGGTCTCAAGGAGTTCCCGAATGTAGATGAGTAGCATAGATTGGCTGATCTCACCATACTTCTCGTGGTATGTGGGCAACACCACGCGCATCACATTGACCTCAAACTCGCGCAGGATGGCGAGGGCTTCGAGGATGTCCCAGTTTTCGCTCGACAACTTCTTGCCGGCCATGGACTTAATGGCATGATCTTGAATCTCTACTACTACTCTGCTGCTCAGGCTCTGCTGATTCTCATTTTGGCTTAGCCATGCGCCATACTCTGCTGGTTGCCCTGCTTCAGCCACGAGGCGTTCGATGGCTTTCTTGGTGGCCAGTGGATGGCCAAAGGTAAGGTTGTAGATGTGTTGGCCTAAGCTCAGGCTCTCCGGGCTGGGCTGCTCGTGTGTTCCTGCAGCACGGCCATTGAGCAGTGCATTGACCTGCAGGTGGGTGGCTTCAGGCGAGAGCGGTTCAAGCGCAATGAGATCCACACGGCGGCGCACGTTATGTTGCCGCCAGCGCAGGATGAGTTGGCTGGTTAGCAGGCAGAGTAGGCGGGTCTGCTGCTCTTCTGGTTCATGGATCAGTGGCAGGAGGATACGCCGTTCAAGCCACGCAAAACATGCATCGGTCGCCTGTTCGCAGGCGTCAACCATGAGGATTATGATCTGGTTGGCTTTGTATGGTTCAAGCAGACGCACCAAAGCCGCCCCGATCGCATCGAAGCGTTCATCTTCTGGTGCTTGTTGTAACTGTTCGTCTATCTGGGCAATCTGAGGCGTGTTACCGGCGTCTGTTGCAAGCTGAGCTACTAGTTGTTCACAGCAGAACTTTTTTTGTTGGGTTGTCTCTCTAGGTAATCCTCTATCGTGTAGATTAATAAACAACAAACGATACCTACCACTGCTCCATTGACGCTTGAGTTCAGCGAGCAGCGAGGATTTCCCGATTCCAGGTGCGCCATAGATATTGAAGACTGACTTGGGGAGGTAGCCACCGTGATCTAACTTCGTGATGAGCGCGTTAAGCTGCTTGAGTTCGTCGTCACGATTAACAAAGAGCGACTCATCTGGCATGCATACACTCCTGCCCCCCCCCATTGGGATAATGGTGTTGCACATGCTACGCCTCCGCGATGTTGCAAGCAGCGGTGCAAAGGATACACCCTTAGAGGCTGTCTGAAAAGTCGGTCGCTACGCGGTGGAGTGCCGACTTTAGCCGGCTAAAGCCGGTACTCCACCGCGTGCCACGTAGCATGGTATGGCACTGGCACCCTTTTCAAACAGCCTCTTAAGCTCATGTGCGTACCAGTATAGATCAGTTGGCACAAAAAGTTGCACCATTTCTAGGATAAGGTGTGACCAAGTTGTGGACATTCCTAGGATGCAGCACGGACAAAGACCGGATCATGGCGTTTTGCGCGGCGCACGCTTTACCCCCACTATTGAATTCCAGAGTGGCTCAGTGTCAAGGGGTAGCGGTTCAGCGTGTTGAAGGATATAGAGCCCGCTGCTACGCCGTTCAATATAATGGAGATCGCTATGCTCGTCATTAACAACTCTCATCAGACGTTGCATAACTTTGCGGACATTGTCCTCACCCATTGTCTCATCATCCCAAATCTCGCGCCCTAGTTCACTGTAGTGGCAGACTGTTCCCGCCATGCTGAAGAGGTAGCGCAAACAGGCGCGTTGGATGCGGGGTAGGTTAGCGGAATGGGGTAGCGCTTCATCGCCACGGTAGAGGGTGCCATCGCGCCCCATGCGTAGCAGCGGGATGGTAGATTGTGGCGCTGGTGCGGTAGCGTCATCTGGCGTTGACGAGACGAGTGCAACGGGCGGCGTAAGCTGGGGGATGGCGGCTGGTGCTGCGAGGATCTGCGCGAGATGGTCTGATTGGATCAGCAGATCTGTCGAATCGGCTGTTGCCACACGGGCGAGCATGAGCTGTTCAGCCAAGAGCAGGAGGGTACGCGGCGAATGATTGGCGGCTTGGACGAGGCGATCATCAATATCGCGCAATTCGGGGGCGGCGAGCGCGGCAAGGCTGTCGATCCGTCCGGCGCTAAAGTGGCGCAAGCGATTCTGCAGAATCTGGCGCAGCAGACCATGGTCGGACCAATCGAGGTGATCGCAGCGAATACGATCGTCGCGCAGTTGCTTGCGCTCACGCAGCACGGCAACAATTTCGCTCGGCACAAAGAACTTAAAGACGAGGCCATCCGCTTCGAGCAGGGGCAGATTCGCCACTAGGGGCAGCAGCAGATCGGCACCCTGCTGGGCATCGTCCACACTCATATCCACTTCATCCACGCGATCGACCAGAATGACCAGGGTGTACCAACCGACAGCGGTCAGCGCCTTGAGCAGCCAAGAGAGTTGACTTCGCGCAGCGAGTTGGGGGCGGTTGAAGGGGGTTTGCGCCACCACTTCTGGCCTAAAGAAGCGCCCGGACGCGGTGAATGTACTCAGTTGGCTATCGGTCAGTTCATCGCCGTAGGTGGTACAGAACCAAGCGAGAAAGCTCTGCAACGAGGTGTCGGCGGGCGGATGGAGCCACGGCAGCGCTTGGATATGGACAAGGCTATTGGCCACTTGGCGAAAAATGGCCTGCAAATAGGCAGTCAACCGCTGATCGGGCGGTTGCTGCTGGTGATCAACGAGACTCATCCAATCGTCAAAACGCACAATCAGGCTACGCCGATGCTGCACATTCTGGCGACAGAGTTGCTCGTACATCATACAGGCGCTCGTCTTACCTGCACCGCGCGCGGCGTGGAGGATGCTGCTGCGGGGTGCCACCTCATCCTCGTAGGCGAGGGCGTTGTAAGCGGGATGGGCGACAAAACATGCCTGCAGCCATGCGCGCTCGGCATCGGCCTGCTTATAGGCAAAGGGATTGCCCTCCTCCAGCCCCACCAGTTTCAGCCATTCCGTAAGATCGAGCATATGCCACCGCCCCTCCATTGGTAGCCGCATGGTGTCCCCATTATACCAAATCCGATAGCCGATAGCCGATAGCTGATAGCCGGACATGGCGTCTCAATGCGCTTGAATGTCATTAGGCATGCGGTCTGTTCAATGGTAATTGGTATTATATCCCGAAAATGGGACAAAAGGGCCACGGCAGCAAGGAAGGAAAATGTAGTATATTACGGTATATGCATCTTGCACTACGTATAATTATGCTTCGGGTGTGTCTAAAACGTGGCGCGCGGGAACCGGGTTCCCGCGCATCCTTCCGCCATGCGGCGGGGTAAGGAACAACAATGAGTCAGAGGCGAAACCTTCGCCCCTACTACCAACTTCCCAAGCATGTGGAACATTGGTATGCGCGGGTCCTCATGCAACCTGGATTCTACCTCGTCACTGGTGCGCCTCACACCGGAAAAACAGCGCTCCTTGATTATCTCGATAGTGTGTTTCGTGCAAAGAATCAATATGTTATCCGTTTTAACTTTGACGGTAGTGATTATAAAGATTGTGTGGTTGCTATTGCAGAAATAACTAAAGATATTATGTCGATCCATCCTGATTTTAATGGCAGAAACATTATGCCGCCCAAACGCCGCCCGTGGGGGTTCTTTGATGATCTGTTTGTGAAATATGGAAAAATCGTTGTGATTATCGAAGATTTAGACAAAATTCATTATGACTATCAGACTACAATTAAAGATTTTTTGCCATTTCACCATCTTGAAAATATACATCTAGTCATGTCAACAAGAGTAACGATAGATAATTATACCTTCAATATTGATATTGATCCTGAAAATAAACTACAGCTAAAATATATAACACAGGAGGATATAAAGAATTGGACTATTCAATATCAATTACAACCAGTAGATGAAATTGCTTATCAAATTTGGCAACGTAGCCAAGGACGGCCTTACGATGTCGCGGCTTGGTGTTGCGAGCTTCAACGTCACCAAAACCCATTAGAATTTCTTGATAGCAAAACACAACTGCAAAGCAGTAAACACTTGGCTGAAAATGAACTGACGACGCTAGAAAAACGACTCAATCATGATAGTAAGCAGCTTGCCACTTCGCGACAAGCCCTAAAGAAGTTGTTCCGCGATGTCTTAGGTGTATTAGCTGTCTCATGCTCTCCGATCCCCTTTGATGAACTGCGACAAATGTTGGATTGTGATGCAGAACAGCTCAGAAATTTGCAACAATGCTTGCAATCATATATTTCCAGCGACGATGATGGCTTTTGGTTGACAAGTTCTCATCTTATTGATTACCTGCGTAGCATGCCTAATCGTCATGGTATTTATGCACAAGAACTTATTAAAGGCAGAGAATATTTGTTTGGTTGGTGCTGCAAGAGATTTTCAGAAAGTGACGATCTGTATAAGATACCATTGTATATACTACGCTATAGCCCGTATTATGCGATGATTGCCAGAGAATCATGCAGGAGATCTTTTGTTGAAGCCGTGTTTTCCCATGCAACATGGAGATCTGCCCTTGAAGAGCGTAGCGGCTCATTAGGCGCGGTGCGCGCAGCAGTCGCCGAAGCATGGGAAGCGGCTGAAAAGCTTGATGTGCCTCATGATCTTGTGTTTGGTTTGACGGCATGTGCGATCATGAAGACTTCGCTGGTTGCGGTTCTGCCACCAGAGATTGTGACTCTCTTAGTGCGCTATGCGCTCTGGAGTGAAGAACGTGCCGCTACCTATGCGCTTGGTTACCCCACCCAGCAGGATCGTGATGTCTTGCAACTTCTGCTGCAAGACAATCAACTTAAGCTAGAACGTTATGCCAAGCTAACCCAACAAGTGGTTGAATTAGCCAAGTTGCCCAACTATGAGCAGGCGTTAAGACAGATATTGCAACCGTACGAGCGCATCGGAGGCACGGACAAGGCACAAATGGCGAGCGAAACGCTGCGTGATGCGGTTGCGCCAGCCAAGGATTGGCCCGCCAGTACGCGCAGTTTCTTGCAGTTGTCTGAAGATCTGACAATGTTGTTTTCACACACCCATCTCGCTGTCTCACCAGTTGGCGATAGCGCTAATCTTTCGGACGAACAGCGCGATGTGTTAGAGCAAATCGTTAATAGTTGGATTCATGATAGCGACATCCCCCTCGCTCTCAGCGCCAATCGCTACGTACAACTCACCCGCCTGATTGCCAGCAGCACCCGCGCTAACTACCTTGAGGCGCTCACTATCCTCGCGCCCGCGATCCGCTGTGTCTTTGGCGCTGAGTGCGCTGAACGCATGGCATTGATGGTGAAAAAGATTACGGATGCCTACCCCTGAGAGGCGAGACGCGAGACGCGAGGCGCGAGACGCGAGACGCGAGACACGAGACGCGAGAC
>RSAS01000107.1 GCA_003934145.1 Candidatus Viridilinea halotolerans
ACCAAAAGGCGTAGGAAGGGTGCGCGAGGGAACCTGGTTCCCTCGCATCCTCCCACCGTCCGGCGGGGCGTGGGGCTTGCGCCCCCATGCGCGTTAAGTTAAGCTTAGGGAAGCCCCAAAACCCGCTGGTAGTAGGCGCTTTAGCGCCGTTCAAGGGCTCCTTACGGGGCTAAAGCCCCTACTACGAGCCGCACTTCGTCGGCGTAACTTCAGGCGCGTATGGGCTGTGCCCACACCCCGCCTTCGAGCGGAAGGGTGTGCGCGGGAACCTAGTTCCCGCGCACACCCTCTGTCGCGCCAGTAAAATAAAGCATAGGGGCATTCTTCATGAAGCCAACCCCTCCCCCCAAAACCCAATCCCCCGTCGTGGTACCGCTGGTGGCCGCTTTTAGCGCCTTCGCGCTGAGTTGGTTGGGGCCGCTTGTCTTTCCCTTTCGCCTGCTCACGACGATCATTCACGAGTTGAGCCACGGTTTAGCGGCGTTGCTGACGGGGGGCGCGTTTGTGCGCTTTGTCGTCTTTGCCGATGGATCAGGTTTGGCCTACACCGCCGGTGGCATCCGCTGGATCATCATTCCAGCGGGCTACGTAGGCACCGCCCTCTTTGGGGCCGCCCTGATTACCCTGGGCCGTAGCACCAAAGCGAGCCGCAATGCACTGGGCATACTAGGCGTTGCCCTGCTCCTGCTCACCCTGCGCTACGCCCTGCCCACCGTCTTTAGCCCCGAGATCATAGGCGGGCTCCTCACCCTCGGCATCGGCATACTCATCGGCGTCAGCTTTCTAGCCATCGCCTGGAAACTACCCACCATCTGGTCGCTCGCCATGCTCAACCTCATCGCCTTTTGGGTGGGTCTCAGCGCCCTTGGCGACCTACGCGGCCTCATGCTGCTCTCCCACTTCCCCGGGCGCAGCGATGCCCACGCCATGGCCGAAATCACCTTCCTGCCACCCATCTTTTGGGCCTTCATCTGGGCCATCATGTCCATCCTCGCCCTCGGGGCTGCCGTCTGGTCTACCTGGCTGCAACCCACCGGGGCGCGGGTTGGTATACTGCCAGCACAGAAATAAGGAGCAACGTGTGGAAGCAACGAGTGAAGTAGTATTAACCCCAGCGGCACCCTTTGTTACGGAAGCCTTTGATTCAGATGATCCTTTCCGTTACGGCTGGCGTTATGTGCGGGTTGAGCAACCGGATGGCAGCGTACTTCTGCGTCAAGATCCGCTAATGTTAGCGGATGTGCTGCATCCTCAGGAGGGTGATCAGGTGACCCATAGTGATGCTCACCAGCGGAGGCGGCGCTACCTCTGCGATGTGTTCGAGGCGCAGCTTGCCCATGATCCGAGCGCAGTGGTTCTTGACGATGTTCGTATTGCTTGGGATGTGCCTGAACTGAAGCCCCATGGCCCTGACATTACTGTGGTTATTGGTGTACGCCAACGCCAAAACTGGAGCACGTTTGATGTCGCGCGCGAAGGGGCACGCCCGGCACTGATTATTGAGATCACCTCGCCCGAAACAGCCAGCATTGATCGTTCCAACAAACTTGAAGAGTATGACATCGCCGGAGTGCCCCTCTACATCATTGTAGATACGGTGACGCTGCGCAAACAGCCAACCTTGCGTCTGCTAGGCTATACCCAAAGTGGTAATGGCTACCAAGGTTTAGCCCCAAATGAACATGGCTGGCTCTGGTTGGCACCAGTGCAAGTATGGATCGGCATCTTCGCAAATGAGTTGGTTTGCTACAATGCCGCTAGAACGCCCCTTGGCGATTATCGCGCCCTTGCGGTCGCTTTGGCTGAAGCGCAGGCGGCGCAGCATGCGGCAGAGGCGCGGGCGGACGCTGCCGAAGCAAAATTGCGCGAACTGGAAGCCAAGCTGCGTCACTGAAAAATATTGTTAGCGCGAATAAGTTCTGGGCTGGCGAAGGGGCGGCCCGTTGGCTGAGCCTGTCGAAGCCAGCAACCCGCGCCCAAGGCTTTTTCGTGTTGCTAAGACATGGTTCATAGTTACTTTACAGCTTAGTGCCACGCACCGCTTTCTGATACGATCGGGCTGACCCCTGAAACCTTGTCTAACAAAACATTGCTGGCAAGTGGGTGATGACCGCCACGAGAGGGCACGCCCGCACCAAAGAAACGAGATTCCCTATGGGCTCTTGGAGCGAGTTGGATGCCATCTACCCCCCGTTAGCCTTAACCCCCGCGACGGTGCTGGTGGTGGCACTGGGCCATGTGGCAGGAGCGACCAGTATCTATAACGACGGACAGTTGGCCAGCTTTCTCCCGGCGGGCTTAGGCTACGACGCGGAGCTATGCGCTCGCGCCGAGCACTACCTCGCAACGGTGCCACGCGCACGCTTTCTCGAAGAATCCCGCGCCCTCTTGTCGCCCCGCCAGCGCCTCATTGTGGCCCTGCGCCTGCACGAGCGCCAACTGGCTGCGGGCAATCCCTCCACCAGTCACCCCCTTGTGGCGCAGATCTGCGCGGGCCTTGGCGTTAGCCCCGGCGATCTCGCGCCCCATCGGGCGACCCTGGCCCTGCTGCACGATCACGATTCGTTTGCGCAATAAAAGAGATGCCCTTGGATTAATGGCTACATGGTTCCTTCCTGTGCGCATTTGCGCCAAAAGGAGGGGCGTATACTGAGGTTATGGGGCTTAAGCCCCATAGCCCCTTTTTTTTGTTGCACGGGGGCGGCGAAGCCGCTGTCTAACGGGGGTGCGGGGCATGGCCCCCGAAGAATTCCCCCTTCCGGCGGGGTGTAAGGGGCCGCAGGCCCTTTACGTTCATGTCCATGGGGCCGTGCCCCCGCACCCCCATCGAAAGGTACGCTTATGCAACCACCTACCGATCCCGCAGCCCGCCTACGGCTCTTGGAGGTCTGGCTGCCTTTTGTGCAGGCCGAGAGCGAGCGCTACGGCTGGCAACTTGCCGGGCCAGAACTAGAGCAACTCATCCTCCTTGCGGCCCCACGGCTCTATACCGCCGCAAATCCATTAACGGCACGCGCCATCATTTGGCATTATCGCCAACAACTGCACCACAACTAGCACGGAACTCACATAGATTTCAGGCAACTCTTTGCGTATACTCAGGCAGATAAAGCCTTTGCAAGATCATCTTCGATGAAGTTGCGGGAGAGGCTACGCCCCCCCCGCACACCCCCCCCGCCGGCGGGGGCGCGGGGGCACCGCCCCCGCAAACTTCCCCCGCCGGAGGGCCTTGACATATAATGACACATGAACCGAGGTTGCAATATGGTTGCAGCATCACAGCAGTTGCAGCGCATTGGTAACAGGATGCCGCGAGTCCAGGGACGGCCAGTGATGAATCTGAACACCAGCGAGACCGCGACCGTCCTTGTGGTTGATGATATTGAAGCCAACCGCATGCTGCTCGAACGCCATCTCATGCGTTTGGGTTGCCATGTCCTGACGGCGGAGCATGGCCGTCAGGCACTCGACATCCTCGCCACCCATCCGGTGGATATGATTCTCCTTGACCTGATGATGCCGGTTATGGACGGCTTTGCTACCCTTGCGGCGCTCAAGGATGACCCTGAACTGCGCCAACTGCCGGTGGTGGTGGTTTCGGCCTTGGATGATGTGGAGAGTATTGCGCGCTGTGTAAGCTTGGGTGCGGTAGATTTCCTGGGCAAACCAGTTGAGCGCCGCCTGCTCCAAGCACGGGTCGAGGCCAGCCTAGAACGCAAGCGGCTCAATGATCGCGTGCAGGCCGCCCACGCCGCCGCCGAAGCGGCCCATCGCTCCAAAGATGCCTTTGTCTCGATGGTCTCCCACGAGCTCAACAACCAACTCACCGGCATTTTGGGCTATTCCGACATGCTGCACAACAAAATGCTCGGCCCACTCAACGACGAGCAGGCCGAGTTTATTGGCTCGATCCGCCGCCTCTCGCGCATGATGAAGAGCGTCCTTGCTGACATTACCGATCTCTCGAAGATCGAAGCGGGAATTCTGCGCCTCGAATTGGCCCCCACGTCGTTGGCGACATGCCTGCAAGCGGCGCTTGGCACCATCCGCAACCTCCTCGAAGAGCAGGGCCATCGCCTAACGCTGCCCGATCTCCAGGATCTGCCCGTCGTCCTTGCCGACGAGGTGCGCCTCACCCAAGTGCTGACCAATCTGCTCAGTAATGCCGCCAAGTATACGCCGCCCCAGGGCCAGATCACGGTGCATGTGCAGCGTAATGGCAGCGGCTTAATCGAGATCGCCGTGCAGGACAGCGGCCAAGGCATTTCTCTGGAAGAGCAGAGCCGCCTCTTTGAGCCCTTCTTCCGCACCACTTCGGCCAAGATCAGCACCCAACCCGGCACCGGCCTTGGGCTGAATATTACCCGCCAGTTGGTCGAACTCCAAGGCGGTAAGATCTGGTTCACCAGCGCACCCGGCGAAGGCACGACCTTCAGGTTTGTGTTGCCCGAAGCGGGGTGATGCCGTGGAACGGAGAGGAACGCGTCTGCTTTATCGTTTGTGGGGAGGTGGGGAGGGCGTAGCCCGCCCCACCTCCCCACTGGAATGGCGGGGGTTGCGGGGGCATGGCCCCATACGCATGAACGTAAGCTCCTAGCGGGCATGGCCCCGCAACCCCATACGCATTAACTTAAGCCTCTGGTGGGCCTTCCGGCGGGGGTTCGGGGGCATGGCCCAATACCTTTCAAATAAGGGAGAGATAGACCTCACAGGTCTTTGGTGACGGTATCCCAATGCGGCAGGGCAGACCTGTGAGGTCTTATTTGAAACGTATTGGGGCATGGCCCCCGAAAAATTTCCCTTTCCAGCGGGGTTTAAGGGGCCGCAGGCCCCTTACGTTCATGCGCATGGCCCCCGCAGCCCCCAGCGCGGCAGGCGGGAAAGTGGTTAGGAACCATCCCCCAGGGCAACAAGACGACGCGATCCCGCAGGGTGCATATTGCGCCGCCGCGCCGCCTCACTCCCGCAGCAGCGGCCCCAGATGGGCATCCAACTGGCGCATGGTTGCCACGTAGAGTTGCCGTGCCGGCGCGACGAGGGCGACGAGATCGGCTTCTTCGCGGCGCAACGCCAGTTCTAGCCGCTCCCACTGTTTGGCCAGCGGTTTGGCGCCGAGTTGCAGGCTGGCCCCGCGGAGTTTGTGTGCCAGTTGACGCATGCGCACTCGATCATCGCTGGCGAGCGCGGCATCAAGCTCGGCCATCTGGCTCGCAAAGGGGCCACAAAAGAGGTCGTTGACGAGCTTTGCCCCTTCCGCCGGCGCTGGCCCCATCGTGTCGAGCAGCACATCAAGGGTGCGCCAGTCAATCAGATCCGCCTCGGGCGGTTCACTGGTGGCTGGAACAGCAACGGGCGGCGCGCTGGGCTTGCGTTCGGCGCAACGCGCCAAGATCGCCTGCAACTCCTCAAGTTGCACCGGCTTACTCAGGTAGGCATCCATGCCCGCCTCAAGGTAGCGCTCGCGGTCGCCGCGCAGTGCCGAGGCGGTGAGTGCCACGATGTAGGGCTGCGCAATGCCCTCCAGCGCCCGAATCTGGCGCGTGGCCGCTGTACCGTCGAGGAAGGGCATCTGGATGTCCATAAAGACCAGATCGTAGGTTTGGCGCGCAACAAGCGCTACCGCCTCCGCGCCATGGTTGGCTAAGTCAATCTGGTAGCCCAAATGCTCGAATAGGTAGCGCAACAGCGTCTGGTTGACGGGATTGTCCTCGGCCAAAAGGATGCGTAGCTCTTGCTGCGCTTTTAAGGCAACAGGCGCCCGGTGCTCTGCTTCCGCTTCCCGATTCTCCACTTCCGCTTCTCCGTTCTCCGTTCCCGCTTCTCTTGTCAACGGCAAAACGATGGTAAAGGTCGAGCCAACATGCGGTTCGCTGGTGACGGTGAGCATGCCGCCCATGAGATCAATCAACTCCTTGCTGATCGTTAAGCCCAAGCCCGATCCGTCAAAACGGCGCGTAATGCCACCCTCGGCGCGCACAAAGGGTTCAAAAATAAGCGCGAGGTGTTCGGCAGCAATGCCAATCCCCGTGTCCACCACGCGCAGCAGCAGTTCGTAGGTCTCTGGTGTGCGCTGTTGCCCGCCGGCGTACAGCGTCACGCTGCCCTGTTCGGTGAACTTCAGCGCATTGCCGAGCAGGTTGACCAACACTTGGCGCAGGCGTGCGCCATCGCCCAGGAAGCGCTGCGGCAGGTCGTCCTCCAAGACCAATTCGAGGCCAATGGCGCGCTGCTGGGCCGTGTGGGCCACCAGATCCTTGGCATCGTTCAGGCAGGTATGCAGATTGAAGGGCTGCTCGTGCAGATCGATCTGACCCGCTTCGATCTTCGAGAAGTCGAGAATATTGCCGATAATATGGCGCAACAGTTCGGC
This sequence comes from Candidatus Viridilinea halotolerans, assembly GCA_003934145.1. Lineage (GTDB taxonomy): Bacteria > Chloroflexota > Chloroflexia > Chloroflexales > Chloroflexaceae > Viridilinea > Viridilinea halotolerans. Next base: position 6,371 of record RSAS01000107.1, read on the forward strand.
GCTAGTGCGCATCGTCAGCACATATTCCATCTGGCGGGGCGTGAGTGGCGTTTTATCGAGCAGATTCGATGCCGCAATAATCGCCGTCAGCGGCGTGCGAATCTCGTGGCTCATCTGGGCCAGAAAGAGCGACTTGGCACGATCAGCGGCTTCGGCTGCCTCTTTGGCGCGCAGCAACTCATGAACGGCTACGCGGCGTTCGGTGATGTCGCGCACGAGGATCAGGAATTCGTTCTCGCTAATCGGAGCAATGCGAATCTCTTCAAAGGCTTTTCCATGCGGCGCCAGTTCTACCGCAAACTCGAACTGCGCACTCCGGCCCGTCCCGTGTACCTTCTCCAAGGTAATCCATGTCATTTCGGCCAATTCAGGCGGCAACACCTGATCGAGCGAGCGGCCCAGAAATTCTGCGGGAGGAACCCACAACTTGGTGTTTTCAGGGGCGTGGTAATCAAGAAAAACGCCCTGGGCATCCACGACAAAGAGCAGATCGGGGAGACCATCACGCAACGCTCGTAGGTAGGCTTCGCTTGCCGCAAGCGAGTGGGCTACCTTTTTGTGCTGCGCTTCACTCGTCTGCAGCGCCGCGAGCGCCTGCTCCAGTTCGTGCGTCCGTTCAGCTACCCGCTGCTCCAGCAGGGCATAAGCCTGATCGCGCTCGGCCTGGGCCACCTCAGCCGCACGCAGGCTCTCGCTAAGCCGCTGCACCAGCGATAACGCGCCAAAGGCCGCAATGGCGCTCATGATCAACGTGCTCACGGCCCCATTCAGCAGGTTCACCGGATCTTGTAAACGCAGCAACAGGGCCGCAAATTCCGCCTCGGAGCGCCCAAGAAAAATGAACGCACTCGCGCCGAGCGCCGCTGCACCACACAACCAGACCAGCAGCGTCGCCCGGCGGTTAAGCATAATGGCCGCAATGGCCACCGTCGCTATCAGGTAGCCCCGCCCCGACGAAATCTCGCCATAGGTGATCAGCATATACGTGATCACCAACAGGCTATTGGCTAGCAACAGCACTACGCGCCACTGGTAGTCGAGCTTGGGGTTGAAGACGAACGCAGCCACCGCGCCATAACTCACAAGTTTGAGTGTGGGCATGAGGTAGATGCCATGCCAAAATTGTATAAGCCCCTCAACCACGAATAGCGGCAAGGGGATGAGCATCAAGATGCCCAAGATGATATTGAGGACACGCAACCGCCATTGCTGCAGCGCGTCGGGTGCGGTGGCTTGTGGCGTGGGGGAACGAAGTTCGTTGGTCATGGTGGGTTCACGGATGGACAGAACCTTCGCTCGGCACATAGAACGCAAACGTGCTCCCCACCCCCGGCGTCGAAGCCACTCCCGTCCAACCGCCGTGACGCCCAACGAGCTCGCGCGTAATTGCGAGGCCGAGGCCCGTACCTGGGATTTTGCCCTGATTCTCGACGCGGTAGAAGCGTTCAAAGAGGTGCGGCAGATGTTCGGCGGCAATGCCAACCCCGCTGTCAATGATCCGTAGCCCCGCGTAACGCCCCCCCTCGCGCCGCTCAAAGCCGGGCCAGCCCTCATGCTCACCGCTGGCTGGAGCGAGCAGGGCACATTCGCAGCGAATCGTTCCACCATCTTTAGTATATTTTATAGCATTACTGATCAAATTGCGCATGCACTGTTGCAACTGACCCTCATCGCCCTGAACTATAATCCCTTCACACGCTTGTACCTCAAGGCGCAGGTGTTTGCGCTGGGCCAGCGGCTGCATCCGTTCGGCCTCGTGGCGCAGCAGCAGCCCAAGATCCAATGGTCGGCGCTGCAACGGCAACTGGCCGCTATCCACCCGGCTCAATTCCAACACATCGCCAATCAGATCGTCGAGCAGCCCCGTCTGGAAACGAATCTCGCGGATGAGTTGCCGCCGCCGCTCGTCGTCGAGGCGATGGTAGAGCGTGTCGAGGTTGCCGCTGTGCAGCGCAATAATCGAGAGCGGCGTGCGCAGTTCATGCGAGACATTAGAGATGAAGTGGGCCTTCATGCGCTCGGCTGCCTTGACAAGCGTAATATCGCGTTGAATACTCACCATACCCGCCAGTTCGCCCTTATGGTGCAGATCAAAGAGTGGGGCAACCGTTAGGGCCATATCGTAGCTAGATTCATCACGCCGAACACCGCGAATATCGCCACGCCAGACATGCCCTGTCGCAATGTGATCGTGAATCTGCTGTTCGAGCGCGGTACCATCGCCATCACTATTGCCCTGGATCACCTGCCAGGCTTGGCCAAGCAGATCCTGGGGGCTATGGCCAGTCAACTCCGTCGCAGCAGGATTAGCGTAGCTAATAATGCCATCGGCATCAGTGACAATCACCGCCTCGCCGAGCGCCTCGAGGATCGCTTGGGTACGATCACGTTCCACCTGCAACTCGTAGGTGCGCGTCGTGACAATCATCTCCAAGCTGTTGACGTGGTACTGCAACTGCTGATTAAGCAACACCGTCTCGATGGCTTGGGTCAGAGCGCCTACAAGACTCTCCACCAGCGCACGCTCATGCGGCGCAAAGGTACGCCCATGGGCCACGTAGAGATCCATGCTGCCCTCAACCTGATCCTTGATCCGAAACGGCAGCGTGAGCGCCGCCGTAAGCTCTTGGCTCAGAAAGCGCGGACTCAGGCTGGGGTGCAACACCTGCGCACTGAAGGTCTGATTCAAGGGGTTGGCCATGTACTTGGGCTGAAGTTGGACCGAGGCCGCCATGAGATCGAGTCCATCTACTAGGACGCGACACGCCTCTTCGAGTGCGCGGTCGATCTGGCTGGCCTGGCGCAATTGCACCGCCGTCGCGACGATGAACTCATTGAGCAGCGAGAGGTCGCGGTTGCGCCGCAGGATCTCCTCTTCAGCGCGCTGACGCTGGACACGCTCTTCGAGTAGCCGCCGGTAGCGGTTGAGGCGCAGGATCGAGGCGACGCGGGCGCGCAGTTCCAGAAAATCCACCGGCTTGGTGATAAAATCATCCGCGCCGGCGTGCAGACTCTGCAAGCGTGCCTCGGCATCATGCAGCGCCGTAATCATAATAACCGGCACCTCGGCGAGGCTCGGCTCGGCCCGCAGCAGGCGACAAACCTCCATACCATGAATGTCGGGCAGCAACACATCCAGCAGGATCAGGTCGGGCAATTGCGCCTTCGCCTCAGCCAGCGCCTGCTCACCCGTGCCCACCATCGCCACACGATAGCCCTGTTCCTTCAACGCCGCCACCATCAACTGCTGAATCACCGGGTCGTCATCAACAATGAGCACGCTCCCGCTCGGCACCATAACTACCCCTCCGGAACAACCAAGCGATAGCCGACACTGCGCACATTTTCGATACACCCCATCTCACCCACCCCATAGCCCATACGGCGGCGCAGGGTACGGATCATCGGACGCAGCAGCGCACTCGCTTCCGCATCATCCGTCGTAATCCCATGGCTCACCTGAACAATCGCCGCCGGCGTGAGCACTTCGCCAACGTGGCGCGCCAAAAGTTCAAGCACACGAAACTCACGGGCGGGCAGCGCCACCTCGCGCTCTGCCAACCAAACGCGATGCTGGGCCGAGGCGATGCGCAGGGTACCCAACACCAACGGCTCAGCGCCAGCACTCGGCGGCGCAGCATGGCTCGCGGTGGTTGGCGGTGCCGCCACCGCGACACTACGCTCCCCTTCCGCCCAAAGGCTCGCCAGATCACGTGCCCGGCGCAAGCGCCCCTCCACCGCCGCCAGCAGATCCTCGGGCTTCACCGGCTTGGTCAGATAGTCGTCTACCCCAAGCACTTTGCCATAACGCACATCACTCGCCAATGCCCGCGCCGTAAGAAAAATAAACGGAATGCGCAGCAGGCGCGGATCGGCGCGCACCTGCTCATAGAGCTGGTAGCCATTTACTTCTGGCATGGCAATGTCGGCCAAAATCAGATCCACAATTTGAGTACGGAGCTGATCGAGGGCAACCGAGCCATCTTCAGCCAACAGCACGCGATACCCCTCCGCCTCCAGCGTCAGCGCCAAGCCGCTCCGCAACTCGGGCTGGTCGTCTACGACGAGAATGGTCATTTGGGTGCTCATTGATCCTTTCCTTTTTTTGTCGGGTGTTGGCGGCTGCGCCGTCAACACCCGACAGGGGGGATTGGGGGTACTTTTTTGTGGGGCATGGCCCCACGCCCCGCCAGAGGGGGGGGATTGTGTGGGGCATGGCCCCACGCCCCGCCACACAGCGGGATTTGGTGGGGCCATGCCCCACGCCCCGCCAGAGGGGGGAGATTGTGTGGGGCATGGCCCCACACCCCGCCGCACAGCGGGATTTGGTGGGGCCATGCCCCAATACGTTTCAAATAAGACCTCACAGGTCTGCTCTTCTGCACTGGAACGCCATCAGCAAAGACCTGTGAGGTCTATGCTCTCCCTTATTTGAAAGGTATTGGGGCCATGCCCCATACGCATGAACTTAAGCCTCTGGCGGGCCTGCCGGCGGGGGTTCGGGGGCATGGCCCCCGAAAAATTTCCCCTTCTGGCGGGGTTTTAGGGGCCGCAGGCCCCTTAAGTTAATGCACATGGGGCACATGGCCCCACGCCCCGCCAGAGGTGGCAGACAGAAAATTTGTGCGCCACCTCGCAAGAACTGCATTGCAACACCAAGAATCTCAATATCTTCGCCCCCTCTCCCGCAAGCGGGAGAGGGGGTAGGGGGGTGAGGGCCATCCTGAGCACCCCTGTAACCTATCCGTGGCTCCTAGAGTTAATGTTCTGTACGCATCCCGCATCCCGCATCCCGCATCCCGCATCCCTACCCCTCAGCCACCGCCCGCACCTCTGCTTGATATTCTAACGCTTCCTGATAATAACGTAGCGCCGCCTCAAGATCGCGTTGGCCAAAGTCGGGCCACGCCGTTTCGGTAACATACAGCATAGCTTGGGCGCTCTGCCAGAGCAGAAAGTTGCTCAAACGATACTCGCCCGAGGTGCGAATGATCAAATCAAGATCGGGCAAGGGGGTAGAAAACATCTGACTAAAAAGATTTTCACTAATCGAAGCGGGGGCTACCCCCTGCGCTGCGATGCGTCGCACCGCATGCAGCAAATCGTCACGGCCACTATAATTGAAAACAATATTGAAAGTATTTGGTCCATTGTTTTGCGTTAATGTTACACCGTCATCAATAACCGCCAATTCTTCCGCCGTCAAACCCGTGCGCTTGCCACTGTGGACAATGCGCACCCCCTGCTGATGCAACTCGCGCACAAGACTCGGTCCAAACGTCTGCAAGAGGTGGCGCATATGGGCCACCTCTACCGTTGGACGGTGCCAATTCTCAAGTGACCAGAGGTAGCCCGAGACGAACGGGATGCCCAACTTGTAGCAGATCGGCAGCACTGTGAGAATGTGCTGCAAACCTACCCGATGCCCAAACAAACGCGAATGCGCTTGGTGCATACCCCAACGCCCATTGCCATCCATGATCAGGCCGAGGTGCTTGGGTAGTTTGTTGTTCACGTTGGCATTGCTCACCTAAAAAACTCCACCAAGCTCTATCATACGCGGTGCGTTAAACTTTTTCTATATGACTTTGGTGGGGGTTGGGTGCCGATTCGGTTGTGCCTGGTCTTCTTTGTTGGGTTGTGGCGGCTTCGCCGCCAAAAAGCAACAAACATGGGGGTTTGGGGCGCAGCCCCAACGACTTTGACGTAGCCATAGCTTTAGCCCTGGGTGTCTGACTCCCGACTCTCACGCATGTATTACAGACAACTCGTTCAGTTAGTGGTAGAGTTGCTATCGGCTATCGGCCATCGGCTATCGGCCATCGGCCATCGGCTATCGGCCATCGCTTATCGCCTATCGGCTATCGGCCATCGGCTATCGGCTATCGGCTATCGGCTATCGGCTATCGGCTATCGGCTATCGGC
>RSAS01000109.1 GCA_003934145.1 Candidatus Viridilinea halotolerans
CCCCCGCGTCCCCGCCTCCCGCCTCTCCCATCCTCACTCCTCCGCCTCCCGCCTCCCCGCCTCCCGCCTCCCCGCCGCCCGCCTCTCCGCCGCCCGCCGCAGCGGCTGATCATGCTTTTTTGACATCGCTTGACGATCTCGATTTGACGGGGCACACGACGCCGGAGGCGGATCTAGCGGCAGCAGATGCGGGTTTGGCGGCGGCGCTGCGTCCCAGCAGTCCGCCGGTGCGCCCTACGCTCAGTGATGAGGATCTGTTGGCGGCTAGTTTGCGGGATGAGCCGGTGTTGACGCCAGCGCACGAGCCGCGCCGTGCAGCGGATCGGCGTTCGCCTGCGCCAACAGCACACCCTGGGCGCGAGGATGCCTTTGAGGGCCAGACGCGTGCCCCAGCGCCACGGCGCACCGGGACGAGCATTTGGTTGACGTTGGGACTTTCCGTGGCGCTTGTGGGCATTTTGGCGCTCATTGCCACGGTGCTGCTTATGGGCAGCCGCGTGACAATTGCCGTGACGCCGCCAGCACGTCCGGAGACGATTGATCTGATTACGGATTTGCCTTTGCCGCTGGTTGCGCCAGAGACGAGTGGCAGCAGTGCGGTCGCTGCGGCCCCGTTGCGCGATGAGGTCATTTTTAGTATGGAGGGCGAAGTAACGGAGGGGACAATGACGCCTGCGGGTAGCGCAAGTGGCGTGGTCGTCATCCTCAATTCGAGCCAGCAGGCCATCTTTTTGCCCGCTGGCAGCGAGTTTGTTGCGCTACGCAGCGATGGGCGCGAGGTGCCTTTTGTGAGTGTGGCCGACGTGCAGGTGCCCCCTTCGACCACGAGCGACATGGGGGCGGAAGTGATCACGCGTCGCGGTCAGGCGAGCGTGACGGTGCAGGCTCGTTCGCCGGGAAGTGGCTCCAATGTCGAGGGCAATAGCGTGCGGCGCGTCACGCCGTTGGGAAGTGCTTCGTTTAGTGTGGGCGCCGGGGGGCTGCTTGTCGAACATGGCCCGCTGGTTGGCGGCAGCGAAGAGGAGGTGCGCATTGTGAAGGATCGTGACGTGGAGGCGCTGCTTGCCCCGGCGCTGGAGGGCATGGACAGCCTCGCACGTGAACGCCTCGCTACGTTGGCCCAAGCCCAACAGTTGGCGCTCGATCCGAGTACCATTGCCCCGCGCCGCAGTGAACTTGAACAACTGCGCGGCTTTGACTATAACGTACAACCCGCACTGGGCGAGAGCCTTGATCCTACCGCGCCGCGTTTTACGCTGATTCTGAGCGCTGAGTATAGCGCCCTTGCTACGCAGGCGACCCGTCCGCTCGAACAGCAACTGGGCATGGCGCTGACCGAACAGTTGCGCCAAGCGGGGCGCATCGCCCCCGGCGACTGTCGCGCCCCCTCGGTCAACGCATGGCGTTGGGACGGTGAGAGTCTGCTCGTCAATGGCCAGATCGCGCCCGACAACGTGAGCCCCGGCTGTCGCGGCGGGCTGGATGCCGAGGCTGCGGCGCGGGTGCTGACGGCGGTACGCGGCCAGAGCCGTGCTGCTGCCCAGGCGAACCTTGATGCGCTGGTTGATGCCGGGCTGATTGGGGGCTACACCCTGCCCCCAGTGGATCGCATGCCAAGTTGGGATTGGCAGATTGAGGTGCAATGGTGAGGCTAGAGGAGCAGCGCTCGCTCGGGCTCGACGTAGGTGAACGACGCATTGGCGTGGCGCTGAGCGATGCTTCGGGGCGTCTGGCCAGTGCCCTAACGACAATCAAGGCGTATCCGCAGGAACATGCACTCGCGCAGATCGCCCGTCTCGTAGTTGAACATGGCATTTACGAAGTGGTGGTGGGCCTCCCGCTAACCCTGCGCGGCGAAATTGGCCCCCAAGCAGAAGTGGTACAGCGCTTTGCTGAAGCCTTGGGCCAGCAGGTGGCTCTGCCGATCCACCTCTTTGACGAACGCCTGACCACCGCCGCCGCCGCGCAACTGCTGCGCGACATGGGCGTCAAACCCGAAAAGCGCCGCCAGCAGATTGATCAGGTGGCGGCGGCAATCATTTTGCAAGACTTTTTGGATCAGCGGCGAGGGCGGGAGTGAGGCGGGGAGGCGAGGAGGCGAGGAGGCGAGGAGGCGAGAGGTGAGGACGCGGGAGGCGGGGAGGCGGACAGAACATTGACTCTAGGAGCCACGGATAGGTGATTGGGGTGCCCCGGATGGCCCTCACCCCCTGCCCCCTCTCCCGCGTTGCGGGAGAGGGGGAAAGGCATCGAGATTCTTGGCGTTGCAATGCAGTTCTTACGGGGCGGCGTACACATTTTCTGTCCACCGTTAAACCGGCGGGGGCGCGGGGGCTTGGCCCCCGAAGAATCTTCCCGTCCGGCGGGGGCGCGGGGGCTTGGCCCCCGAACATCCCCGTGCGGCGGGGGCGCGGGGGCTTGGCCCCAATACGTTTCAAATAAGACCTCACAGGTCTGCTCTTCTGCACTGGAAC
>RSAS01000765.1 GCA_003934145.1 Candidatus Viridilinea halotolerans
TAGTTGGGAAGATCCATGAGCTATTTCCAAGTAAACATTGCTAAGGGTGTGTGAGGGAACCAGGTTCCCTCACATCCTCCCGCCGCCCGGCGGGGTTTGGGGCGCAGCCCCAAATCAAAGCACATACAACCAGAGCAACGCGAACACCAACGCCCCGCCAAACACATAGACCAGATAATCCTGGGCTTTGCCCGTCTGAATGAGGCGCGTCTGCTCGCCTGTAGCTACCGTGCCATCGGCCATAGCGTCGGGGCCGTCATTGAAGAGCGTATCGTCCACAATGAAATTGACCTTGCCGATACCCAGCGTCATCGAGCCGACACCATTAACAATACGATCCACAACATGGCGATCCAACCATGCCCAAGCCAGTGCAAGCAGCGTCGTCGTACGAATGATGCTCACCTGGTAGAGTTCATCAATGCGATACTTCTCATTCAGCAGCTTAAAGAGCGCCGGAGCACGCAGTTCAAGCGGATCACGCTCGTCGGCGCGCGCAAACGCCTTGCTGTAGATCGCCCAGCCCGCCGCGATGCCGCTAAAGGCGATCAGCAGCGAAATACCCGCGACGAGGAAGCTAAAGGGTACGGCATCCTGGCCCCAAATGGTACCCAGCCAATGCGCCATTGGCCCACTAGAGGGCAAGTTAAACATTCCCGCCGTCACCGCGAAGCTGGCCAAAATCACCAGCGGCGCAATCATCCGCGGATCTTCATGCCAGTGCGCCCCCGTATTCATGTGACCGTGATCGTCGTGGCCGTGAGCATCATGTCCATGGCCGTGATCGTCGTGGCCGTGATGGGCCTGCGTCGCACGTTCAGGATTTTGGTAGACCACCGGCGTATCGCCGCGATACTCACCAAAAAAGACCAGATACCACTGACGTGTCATGTAGAAAGCGGTGAGAAAAGCGGCTAGCACCAGCACCGTAAAGACCACCCAGTGGCCGCCTTTGAAGGCATCGGCCAAAATCTCGTCCTTACTCCAGAAACCGGCAAAGGGTGCCACCCCCGCAAGGGCCAAAAAGCCCATCGTATAAGTCCAAAAAGTCCAAGGCAGGCGTGTGCGCAGCCCCCCCATATTACGAATATCCTGCGCCGTCTGCTGGGCGGCATACTCATCCTTATGGTGCAACGCGGTAATCTTGGGCGTCGCCTCCATCGCGTGGATGATCGAACCAGAGCCAAGGAAGAGCAGCGCCTTAAAGAAGGCGTGGGTCAGCAGGTGGAACATGCCCGCCACCCAGCCGCCGATGCCCAACACCGCCACCATAAAACCGAGTTGCGAGAGGGTCGAGTAGGCCAGGATGCGCTTAATATCGTACTGCGCCACCGCAATCGTCGCCGCAAAGAGGGCGGTGAAGGCCCCAATGATCGAAACCACCAGCAGCGCCGTACCATCATCTGCAGTGAAGATGGGGAAGGTACGGGCGACCAGAAAAACACCCGCCGAGACCATCGTGGCCGCGTGGATCAGCGCCGAGACGGGGGTTGGCCCCTCCATCGCATCGGGCAACCAGACGTGCAGCGGGAACTGGGCGCTCTTGCCGACCGTGCCGGCAAAGATCAGTAGCGCAATCGTGGTAGCGTGGCTCAAGCCGAAGAAACCCGTCTCGCTGCCGAGGCGCTCCAGCAACTCAGGATCAAAAATCTCGCCGGGGCCACTGCCGAAGGCCAAACTGCCCGCCTGGGTGTAGAGATAGACCAAGCCAAGCAGCAGCAGCACATCACCAATGCGCGTCGTGATAAAGGCCTTAACCGCTGCCCGATAGGCTTGGGGCCGCTCATAGAGAAAACCAATCAGCAGGTAAGAGCAGAGGCCCATTACCTCCCAAGCCATGAAGAAGAGCAGCAGATTATCGGCCATGCTCATCAGCAGCATCGCCGCCGTAAAGAGCGCAATAAAGCTAAAGAAGCGGCTCTGGCGCGCATTGGTAGCCATGTAGCCCAGGCTAAAGAGGTGGATACAGAAGGAGGTGATGGTCACCATAGCCAGCAACGCGGCCACCGGCGTATCCACATAGAAGCCCATGGTAAAGACACTCGCCCCCAGTGGTGCCCACGCGAAACGCTGCACCAAGTTGGGCTCCGGGAACTGAAAGGCCTTACCGTGGCCAGCGTCATCGCCAGTCTCGCCATGCGCCGCAGCGGCCCCGTGTTCCGCCGCATCCAACACCAACTGGCCATCGTGGAGGGCATAGCCCTGCGCAGAGGCCGCAAGCAACCCTACCGCCAACAGCGCCGCGATGCCCATCAGCGCAATCGCCGTCCAGCCACTCGCCGCCTTACTCTGGCGCAGCGGCGTAAAGGTAATCAAAGCGCACCCCAAGAGGGGCATGGCGGGGATGAGCCAAGCGTATTGGAGGAAAAAGGCCATTGGGTACTCCAGCAGTGATGCGGGGGATACGGGATGCGAGGATGCGGGATGCGGGATGCGGGATTGGGGATGCGAGGATGCGAGGATGCGGGATGGG
>RSAS01000702.1 GCA_003934145.1 Candidatus Viridilinea halotolerans
GGGGTTCGGGGGCATGGCCCCCGAAAAAACCTCCCCCTGGGGATCGGGGGCATGGCCCCCGAAAAAACCTCCCCCTGGGGATCGGGGGTATGGCCCCCGAACATCATCCCCCGCCGGACGGCATCCATCCCTTAACACAAGCTTAACGATTATACGACTATTTATTAACAGTGCCGATCTACAATGCCCTTGCTATGGGTGCAAATGATCCGAGAACTCACACCAAGTCGTGTTGGGGGCGCAAGTGGAGCGCTTGGATCATCGTGCGCCCTTTAGTGCGTTCTATCGCAAAAAAGTAGGAGGAAAGATGTTGCTATCGTCCAGACGGCTCGCGGCCATGTTGGTGCTGATCCTGATCCTGCCCGTGCTTGCCGCTTGTGGCGGCGCACCTGCGGCGCAACCCGCCACGACGGTGCCTGCCGCATCCGCTACAGATGTTCCCGCTGCTGCGCCGACCGAGGCGCCCGCGCCGACGGAAGCAGCGACCGAAGAGCCGACCGAAGAGCCGACTGCTGAACCGACTGCTGAACCGACTGCGGCACCAGAGACCGACGGCGTGGTGTTGCCCGAAGTTGACCCCTCGGAGTTCTCGGGCGATATTATCATCGCCGGTTCCTCCACGGTCTTCCCGCTGACCGAGCGCATGGCTGAGTTGTTCAATGCGGATGGCTTCAGCGGCCAGATCACCATTGACAGCATCGGTTCTGGTGCTGGTTACGAGCGCTTCTGCACCGCCGCCGAGAGCGACATCGCCAATGCGTCGCGCCCGATCAACGCGGAGGAGCTTGCGGCGTGTGAAGCCAGTGGCCGCCCCGCGCTTGAGTTCCGCGTCGGTACCGACGCCCTCGCCATTGTCGTCTCGCAAGAGAACGACTTCATCACCGAAGCGACGATGGAGGAGCTCGCCGCGATCTTCGGCACCGCCACCAACTGGTCGGATGTCAACCCGGCTTGGCCCGCCGAGCCGATCCAGCGCTTCATCCCCGGCACCGACTCGGGCACCTTCGACTACTTTGTCGAAGAGGTGTTTGATGAAGACCCCGCCGTCATGCTGAGCGCCAGCAACACCCAGTTGAGCGAGGACGACAACGTGCTGGTGCAGGGCATCCTGGGCAGCCCCTACGCGATTGGCTTCTTCGGCTATGCCTACTACGAAGAGAACGCCGCCAGTTTCAACATCCTCAACATTGAGGGCGTTGAGCCGATTGCCGCGAATGTCGAAGATGGCAGCTACCCGCTCGCCCGCCCGCTCTTCATCTTCTCTGCCGTCGAAGTGATGGAAGAGAAGCCCCAGGTCGCCGCCTTCATCAACTACTACCTCACCTACGTCAACGACGAGGTGGTGGATGTTGGCTACTTCCCCGCCAGCGATGCCGCGCTGGATCAGGCGCGCAACAATTGGCTAGATGCAACGGGTGGTGAGACGGCTGGGCCCACTGGCGGTGACGTTGCGCCGCTTAGCCTACCCGAAATTGACCCGTCTACGTTGTCGGGTGAGATCATCATCGCCGGTTCGTCCACGGTCTTCCCGCTGACCGAGCGCATGGCCGAGTTGTTCAATGCGGACGGCTTCAGCGGCCAGATCACCATTGACAGCATCGGCTCTGGTGCCGGTTACGAGCGCTTCTGCACCGCCGCCGAGAGCGACATCGCCAATGCGTCGCGCCCGATCAACGCGGAGGAGCTTGCGGCGTGTGAAGCCAGTGGCCGCCCCGCGCTTGAGTTCCGCGTCGGTACCGACGCCCTCGCCATTGTCGTCTCGCAAGAGAACGACTTCATCACCGAAGCGACGATGGAGGAGCTCGCCGCGATCTTCGGCACCGCCACCAACTGGTCGGATGTCAACCCGGCTTGGCCCGCCGAGCCGATCCAGCGCTTCATCCCCGGCACCGACTCGGGCACCTTCGACTACTTTGTCGAAGAGGTGTTTGATGAAGACCCCGCCGTCATGCTGAGCGCCAGCAACACCCAGTTGAGCGAGGACGACAACGTGCTGGTGCAGGGCATCCTGGGCAGCCCCTACGCGATTGGCTTCTTCGGCTATGCCTACTACGAAGAGAACGCCGCCAGTTTCAACATCCTCAACATTGAGGGCGTTGAGCCGATTGCCGCGAATGTCGAAGATGGCAGCTACCCGCTCGCCCGCCCGCTCTTCATCTTCTCTGCCGTCGAAGTGATGGAAGAGAAGCCCCAGGTCGCCGCCTTCATCAACTACTACCTCACCTACGTCAACGACGAGGTGGTGGATGTTGGCTACTTCCCCGCCAGCGTGAATGCGCTCAACGCCGCCAAGCAGAATTGGCTTGACGCCCAATAGGAGTCTTGGGGAAACCAAGTTTCCCCACGCCCCTGTTTGCGGTTTACGTGGGGAAACCAAGTTTCCCCACGCCCCTGTTTGCAGGCTTGTGCGGTCGGGGTTCGGGGGCACGGCCCCCGAAAACCCATTCCGTGGGGGTTCGGGGGCACGG
>RSAS01000377.1 GCA_003934145.1 Candidatus Viridilinea halotolerans
TTATCCAGGAGTGGAAGGAGGAGGGCCGCGTTGAGGGCCGCGTCGAGGGCCGCGTTGAGGGCCGCGTCGAGGGCCGCGTCGAGGGCCGCGTCGAGGGCCAGTTGGCGTTGTTACTGCGCCAACTGACGCGCCGCTACGGGCCGCTGCCTGTTGAACTCACCGCGCAGGTACAAGCCCTCACGGCGACACAGATGCTTGATCTGGCCGATGCGCTGCTCGATTTCACTAGCCGCGATGCACTGGCGCAGTGGCTTGAAGTACAGAAGAGTAGCGGAATCGGAGCATAGGCGGCGCGGCGCGGGGACTTCAACAGGCTTTGCCCCCGCGCCGTTTGTTGCTCAGGAGCGTACCGACGCACTTGAAGAGTGCGAGAAGCTTGATGTAACCGGCCTTTTGGCGGCGCTGCGTGGGCCGCAATCCGACGATGCACTGCGCCGCTTTATGCGCACGTTTAAGGCGGTGATTGGGGCCGACTTTGCCATTTATGGCTATAGTCAGCCCCACGAGGCGTATGCTGCGGTGGCCCAGGCGCTTGTTGCTGAGGGGCAGTTTAGCGGTATCTTGCTGGTCTGTGATGAGTTTACGAACTTCTTTGAGCGCTTTCAGAGTGCGATTGACCAGCAACTGCGCGAGGTTGAGGCTGACACTAAGGCGGTAGAGAATCTGGCTGAGCGTTGCGGCTCTTCGGGGCGTGCGCAGATCCATTTTATTGTCGCTAGCCTTGAGCCGTTCGCGAGTGCGGCGGGTCGCATCGGCAGTGGCGCGATTGCGCAGTCTACCGAGCGTACGGGTGGGCGTTTCAAAGAGCACTCGCTGCTGGTGCAGGGAAGTGAGGAGTTGATCCGCGGTACGATCAGCGTCTGCCGGCTGCCGAAGGGCGCACGCTGCTCTCTCATGTGCAGCGCGATGATCTGATGGCTATCGTGGGCACAATCGGAAAGTTCCAGGCCCAGTGGAAGAACCGCGAATGGGCACGCGCTCAGATTATCGACGGCGCTTTCCCTTTGCACCCCCTCAGTACCTATGCCCTCCCGCTCGTGAACCAGCGTGTCGCGCAGAGTCAGCGCACCATGTTTCTCTTCCTGAAGGACGAAAAGGGCTTGCGCGGCTTCATTCAGCGGGAGCCTCGCATTGTGATGTCTCAACCCTATTTCCTCCTTTCTTAGTTCCTGTATCCTTCCCTAGTGCTACAATGCCCTTTGTCACAAAATCCCCGCTTGACAACTACACGCAATAGAGTAAACTAATGTTAGTTTATTTGTGCTATTAAACAAGGAGCCACCATGCACGCACAACAGCCAAGCGCACTCTCGCTCTTTTCGGGGGCAGGCGGCTTCGATTTAGGCATGCGCAAGGCGGGTTTTAACCTATTGGCCTGTGTGGAGCGCGATCCTTTCTGTTGTGCGACCTTACGCGCCAATTTTGAGCGCGAGCAAGTAGCGACGCGGGTGATTGAGAACGATATACGCAACATCGATCCTGAACAACTCAGGGTCGCGTTAGGGTTGCAAGTGGGTGAGTTGGATTTGCTCTTTGGTGGCCCACCATGTCAAGCCTTCTCACAAATTGGCAAACGTCTTGCCCTGCAGGATGAGCGAGGGATGTTGTTTTTTGAAATGGCCCGCTTTGCTCAAGTGTTCCGCCCACGGGTGATGCTGATCGAGCAGGTGAAGGGGTTGCTTAACGCACCGGATCATCAGGGGGTGATGGGTGGGGTCATGCAGTTGATGCTCAATGCATTAGCAGCGTTGGGCTATCAGGTGCAGTGGCAAGTGTTGCTGGCGGCTGATTATGGTGTACCCCAACTACGTCAACGGGTATTTATCGTCGCGTTGCGCGAAAAGATGCCCTTTGCCTTCCCTGAGCCAACCCATCGTCCGCCAAGTCAGAATCAATCACTGTTTGGCTTGCCGCGCTACCAGACCGTGGGCGATGTGCTTGCCGACTTGCCACCACCGCATACCAAAGAGGCCTACAGTGGGAGCGATAGCCATGTGGATATTACTCCGGCTGGGGATAGATTTCGCATTCATGGCGTACCGGAAGGCGATCATCTTGCTGCACAACAACATCTGCCAGCAGCGCAGCGGTGCACGCTTACCAAAAAGGATACAACGAAGTTTCGACGCATGAGCCGCTATAGCCCTGCGCTTACCCTCAGATGTGGTGAGGTGTTCTTTCATCCAAGTGAAGATCGTTATCTAACGGTACGCGAATACATGCGCATTCACACCTATCCTGATAACTACATACTCAAAGGAGCAATTCGTGGCCGCTCAGGCCGCGTACGCGATCTGGATCAGTATCGCCAGATTGCCAACTCGGTGCCGCCGCGCTTGGCCGAGCATCTAGGACGGGCCATCTTGACGAGCTTGCAGGCGGTGCCAGTGCAGGAGATGTTGGTTTAAGGGTATCCGTTCAGGGCGGTCAGCTAGACGCCGTTCCGAGTTGCGCGAATCGGCAG
>RSAS01000292.1 GCA_003934145.1 Candidatus Viridilinea halotolerans
GGGGGAGGCGAAGCCTCCCCCGAACCCCCACCGGAGGTGACTTTGACGTAGCCCTGCCGAACCCCCGCCATGCGCTTTAGCCCCATGCGACCAACAGCCCCAAGTTGGCCAAAAGCATGTGGGCCAGGGGGCGGTCGGCGGGGGCGATGAGCCACCCATCGGCATGACGGATGGCGATGCGCCCCAAGAGGGCGTGATGGGCGGCAGGCAAGGGCCAATCGGGAAGGAGGTAGCCTTCAGCGGTGTGGCTGCCGGTCATGGCAATCGGGCCGTGTTGGGCAGCAAGGGCATAGCCAGCACACAGGGCTGCATCCTCGCTGATCGGCTGAAGGCCGTCGCGGGCGACGCGGGCGTAACTGCTGGGGCCGCGCCCTTTGCGCCGCCTGGCAATCTGACCTTCGCGCAACTCGACGCTGTTGGTTTCAGCCGTAGCGGGCGCGGGCTGCCAGGCGGGCGGCACGCCCGTGAAGAGGCTGAGGCGCTCGTTTTTGGCGCAGGCATGCACGAAACTGGCCCCAAGCGGCGCGACGGGCGGCAGTGGCGGCAGGGCCGCAACCTGATCGGCGAGGGTGAGTACGGTAAACTCGCGGTTACGCAGACGCCCCACCAGACCCGCGCCACGCTCGCTCGTCAGCGTAAAACGATCGCCTTCGCGCAGCCCTGCGCCGCGCAGCGTTGGCCCCACTGCCGGATTGTGGATAATAAAGCGCCTAGGGCGCACCTCTTCCAGATCGGCGGGTGCGCCGGAGCGGCGTTTTGGCATGGGAAAACCTTACTCCGCAGTAGCACAAAAGTAACGCTGCCACGCGGTTCCTGTCACCCTGAGCGCAGCGAAGGGTCTCTCGTGGTAACCAAAAGAGATGCTTCGCTGCGCTCAGCATGACAAAAGCTACAGCGTTACTTTTGCGCTATTGCCTTATTCCGCTTTCTTCCCTTCACTCGGCGATGCGGCGCAGCATGGGTGCCGCATACGCATGACAGATGGCAACCGCCAACGCATCGGCGGCATCGTCGGGCTTGGGGATGCTGGCGAGATTGAGGGTGACGCGCACCATCTCTTGCATTTGGCGCTTATCGGCCCCGCCGTAGCCCGCAACGGCCTGTTTCACCACGGTAGGCTTGTACTCTTGGATCGCGAGGCCGGCTTGTGCAAGCGCCAACATGGCTACGCCACGCGCTTGGCCGACGCTGAGCGCCGTGTTGACATTCTTGCCAAAAAAGAGCTCCTCAATCGCGGCATCGTCGGGCCGATGGTGGGCGATGAGTTCGCGCAGGCCATCGTAGAGGCGCAAGAGCCGTTGGGGTTGGGGCATGCCCGCCGGCGTGGTGAGTACCCCCGCCGCCACGAGGTGCAACTCGCCCTGCTCGCTCGCCACGACGCCCCAGCCCATAATGGCGGTGCCGGGATCAATGCCGATGGTGCGTATGGTGCTACTCAAATTTTGCTGCGATTTCATCGGTAAGATCGAGGTTGGAATAGACCTTTTGCACATCGTCAAGATCTTCCAACTTTTCGATCAGGCGTAGCACCGCGAGAGCATCCTTCTCTTCGGGCTGAACGAGCGTCTTGGGGCGCATCGTCTTCTCGGCACCGCTGATGGGGATCTCCTGATCAAGCAGCCCTTGGCGCACCGCATTGAGCTGCGTCCACTCGCAGTAGATCGCCAGATCCTGGTCGTCCACCTCCACGTCATCGGCCCCCGCGTCAATGGCGATGAGCTGCACCTCATCGGGATCAAGGTCGGAGCCGGTGAGGTCAACCGTAAGCAGCCCCTTGAGGTCGAACATCCAACTGACCGAACCGGGTTCGCCGGGGTTGCCGCCGGCCTTATTGATTGCCGAGCGCACATCGGAATTGGTGCGGTTGCGATTGTCGGTGGCGGTTTCGATCAGGATGGCGATGCCGCCGGGGGCGTAACCCTCGTAGTAGACCTCTTCGAGGGCGGCTTCGTTGCCCTTGCCGAGGCCGCGTTCAATCGAACGCTGAATGCTGTCGTTGGGCATGTTGTTGGCCTTCGCCTTATCAACCGTCAAACGCAGCCGGAAGTTCATATCGGGATCGCCGCCACCACCCTCGCGCACGGCAAGGGTAATGTCGCGGGCCAACTTGGTAAAGAGTTGACCACGGCGCTGGTCGGCGACACCTTTTGAGCGACGAATCGTATGCCATTTTGAGTGGCCAGACATAAGAAGAGCCTCCTCGGTTTCAGGTTGGTGCTGGCCCTATTATAGCGCAAGCATGCGTATGTTCGGGCGGGGTTGGCCGCCATGCGCATTACGTTAAGGGGCCTGCGGCCCCTAAAACCCCGCCGGAAGGGGGAAATTCTTCGGGGGCCAAGCCCCCGCCCCCCCGCCGGAAGGCGCGTAGCATCATTCCATAAGGGGCCTGCGGCCCCTAAAACCCCGCCGGAAGGGGGAAATTCTTCGGGGGCCAAGCCCCCGCCCCCCCGCCGGAAGGCGCGTAGCATCATTCCATAAGGGGCCTGCGGCCCCTAAAACCCCGCCGGAAGGGGGAAATTCTTCGGGGGCCAAGCCCCCGCCCCCCCGCCGGAAGGCGCGCGCCCCCGCGCCCCCGCGCCCCCGCGTCCCCGCGTCCCCACGTCCCCGCGTCATTTCATGTTTGCTTGCCGCTCTGCGGCCAAGGCGACGAGTTCGGGCAGGGTGAGGCCGGGCAGGGCCATGCCGCCGACGCGCACGCGCTGCCTGCGAATGCTGGGATCGGCGGCGAGGGCTTGCCCTTCTGGGCCGGTGAGCCACGTCAGTAGATTGGCAAAACCCGTCGCTGTCAGCGATTGCTCAAGGCCAGCAAGAATGGAACGGGCCAAGCCAGCAATTTCGGGGCCCTCTTCAGGGCGAAGGCTGGCCGGGGGTAGCGCCACAATCTTGGGCTCCGGCCCGTCGGGTTGTACCAGCACCCGAATGAAATTCTCGCCCTTGCGCGGGCCACTGGCATCAAAGCCAACGACGCTTCCCGCCCGCGCTTGCGCCTCCGCTTGCGCCTCCGTTCCCACAAGCGCCACCCGCGCCCCAATGTCGAAGCCCAGCCCCTCGAACCAGACAATTCCGCCTTGATGGATATCCATTGTCGTGCCTTTAGCTATGCTTCCCTGTGGGGCATTATGCTGCTTGCATTGCGCTGTTGTCAACTTTGGGGCTGCGCCCCAAGCCCCCTCGCGGCTGTGGGAGGGTGCGAGGGAACCAGGTTCCCTCGCGCACCCTTCCCACGCGGGCGGGGCGGCACCGCCCCCGAATCCCCTCCTTGGGGCTACGCCCCAAGCCCCCTCGCGGCTGTGGGAGGGTGCGAGGGAACCAGGTTCCCTCGCGCATCCTTCCCACGCGGGCGGGGCGGCACCGCCCCCGAATCCCCTCCTTGGGGCTGCGCCCCAAGCCCCAGCGCGGCTGTGGGAGGGTGCGAGGGAACCAGGTTCCCTCGCGCACCCTTCCCGCCGCCGCACTATAGAAAAAGGGGTATAATCTTGGGCGCATGGGTATAATCTTCGTTACGGGAGTGCTATGGCCTCTTTTCGTGCCCAATCTGCCGAGTTGCAGGCTGTCCTGTCCGCTTTTGCCGTCCAAGCGGCGGCGGTAGATACCATTGCTGGCCTAGTGGCTGAAGCGCTGTTGGCCGGGCGTACGCTCTTTACCTGTGGTAATGGCGGGAGCGCCGCTGATGCCATGCACCTCGCCGAAGAGTTGGTCGGACGCTACCGCTCCAATCGTCGCCCCTTGGCGGGGCTCTGCCTCAATGCCGATGGCGGCGCACTCACCTGTATCGCCAACGACTTTGGCTATACGCAGGTCTTTGCCCGTCCGTTGGCTGCCCTCGGCCAGCCCGGCGACATCCTGGTGGTCTTTAGTACCTCTGGCAACTCCCCTAACATCCTAGAGGCGCTGCACGTCGCCCGTAGCCGGGGGATGCTGAGCGTGGCGCTGTTAGGCAATGCTGGTGGCCCCGCCCTGCCCCTGGCCGACCACGCCCTCGTGGTGCCCAGCCAGGCTAGCGCTCGCATTCAAGAGGTTCACGGCCTGATTCTGCATGCGCTCTGCGAAGAGATCGAGGAACGGACGTCTGCAACAAGGTAAGCCTTCTGGCGGGGGCGCGGGGGCATGGCCCCCGAACAACACCCCCGCCCGACGGGGGCCAAGCCCCCGAACAACACCCCCGCCCGACGGGGGTTCGGGGCATGGCCCCCGAACAACACCCCCGCCCGACGGGGGCGCGGGGGCATGGCCCCCGAAAAACACCCCCGCCCGACGGGGGTTCGGGGGCTTGGCCCCACAGGTGTTGACCACACCTCTAGTATTGCAAGGCGCAGCCTTGCCCAATGGAGAACAACTATGAATCGCATTCTCGTTACGGAAAAGATCGCCGCTGAAGGGCTTGATGTCCTCAAAGGTGCCGGGGAGGTTGACGTTCGCCTCGATCTCGATAAGGCGGGCCTGCTCGCTGCGATTGGGGCGTATGATGCCCTAGTGGTGCGTTCGGCAACCAAGGTCACGGCGGACGTGATTGCCGCCGGGACGCAACTGCGCGTAATCGGACGCGCCGGTACCGGCGTAGACAATATCGATGTGCCCGCTGCCACCGCCCGGGGCATCATTGTCGTCAATGCGCCCGCTTCTAACAATGTCGCGGTTACGGAGTTGACGATTGGCCTGCTGGTGGCGCTGGCCCGTTCCATTCCCCAGGCCCATGCCTCGTTGCAGAGTGGCAAGTGGGAACGTACCAAGTTTATGGGTTGGGAGGTGCGCGGCAAGACGTTAGGACTGATTGGCTTGGGGCGCATTGGCTCTGAGGTGGCGGTGCGCGCCCGCGCGATGGAGATGACTGTCCTTGCCTACGATCCCGTCGTTTCGCTCGATCGCGCCGAGCAAATTGGCGTTGAGCTGGTGGCGATGGACGAGTTGCTCAGCCGTAGCGATGTGGTTTCGCTGCATATCCCGCTCCTCGAAGGGACACGCAATCTGTTTGATGCGACCATGATCGCCAAGATGAAACGCGGTGCCCACATCATCAATGCGAGCCGTGGCGGCATCGTGGACGAAGACGCCCTGCTGGCGGCGCTTGAGAGCGGCCAACTGGCTGGCGCGGCGCTCGATGTCTTTAGCAGCGAGCCGCCCCCCGCCGAGGCGGAGATCCTGCGCCATCCTAAGATCATCACGGTGCCCCACATTGGCGCTTCGACCGCCGAGGCGCAAGTCTCCGCCGGTAGCGAAGTGGCTGAAGGGGTGGCAACGGCCTTGACCGGGGCCACGCCGCGCTATGCCGTCAATGCGCCCTTTGTCGCCCCTGAAGCCTGGGGCGTCTTGCAGCCCTACCTCACCCTGGGTCGCCAGATGGGCCGCCTCGTCTGCCAGATGATCACTGCGCCGGTGCGTGGCTACGACTTGGAATTCTGTGGCGAGTTGACTGATCTCGATACCCAGCCAATCAAACTGGCGGTGCTGGAAGGGCTCTTGGAGGCCAATAGCTCCATGCGCGTGACGCCGGTCAATGCGCCGCTCATCGCCCGCGAGCGCGGTGTGCGTCTCACCGAGCGCACCAATCCCCATGCCGAGAACTATGGTGGCCTGCTGGTGCTGCGTGTGCAGACGGGCGAGGGTGAGCATGTCTTTGCCGGCGCGGTGCTGCGCGGCGAGCCCCACATCGTCCAGGTGGATGGCTACTTCGTAGACTTCATCCCGCAGGGGCCGCTGCTCTTCACCTACCACCGCGACCGCCCGGGCATGATTGGGCGCGTGGGCATGCTGCTCGGCGGTGCCGATGTGAACATTTCGGGCATGCACGTGGGCCGCTTGGCCCCGCGTGAACACGCCATGATGGTGCTCACCCTCGACGAACCCGCCTCCGCCGCCGTTTTGGCCCAAGTGGAGCAGGAAGAGGACATTGAGCGTGCGATTGGGGTGGTACTGTAGGTTTTTGGTGCGCGGGTGGCTGCGATTTGGTGCGCGTTGGCTGAGCTTGTCGAAGCCAACGCGCAACCTGTGGGGGGCGGCGTGCCCCCAGCGGGGTTTTACGGGAGAGGCTTCATCGCCCTCACAACCGGGGCGTGGGGCAACTTGGTTGCCCCACAGCCCCTACGCGCCCAGTACGCGCAGCGTATGCAGCGCAATCATACGCGCCTCGTCGGTGGGGATGACCCAGACCTCGACGGGGCTACCAGGCGGGCTGATGCGCGGCCCGTGCTGCGCATTGGCCGCCGGGTCGCACTGGATGCCCAGCCACCCTAAGCCCGCGCAGACCCGCTCGCGGATGGCGGCAGCGTTCTCGCCAATTCCAGCGGTGAAGACCAAGCCGTCGAGACCGCCGATGGTAGCGGCGAGCGCACCCGTCTCGCGGATGATGCGATAGACAAAATACTCCAGCGCCTCGGCGGCGCGTGGGTCGCTGCTCGCGGCGAGCGTGCGCATGTCGTTGCTCACGCCCGAGAGACCGAGCAGGCCGGAGCGTTTGTAGAGCAGATCTTCGATCTGCTTGGCGCCCATGCCTTTTTCCTGCATGAGGTAGATGAGGACGCCAGGATCGATCTGGCCGCAGCGCGTGCCCATCGGCAGGCCATCGAGCGCGGTGAAACCCATCGTGCTATCGTGGCTGCGCCCGGCCTTGAGCGCACACATACTGGCCCCGTTGCCCAAGTGGGCCACCACGACGCGGCCCTGGGCAATGTTGGGAGCAACAGTGGGCAGGGCGTGGGCGATATACTCATACGAGAGGCCGTGGAAACCGTAGCGCCGCACCCCCTCATCATAGAGCGCATAAGGCAAAGCAAAACGGTCGGCCACAGGCGGATGGGTGCGGTGGAAGGCGGTATCGAAGCAGGCCACATTGGGCACACCGGGCAGGAAGTCCATCGCCGCCGCGATTCCAGCCAGGTTGGCAGGCTGGTGCAGCGGAGCAAGCGGAATGAAGGCCTCCAGTTCACATAGCACGGCATCATCAAGCAACATAGGCGCACTATAGTGCGCCCCGCCATGCACGACGCGATGGCCGACGCCAATCAACCCCTCTTCGGGCAGCAGCGGATCGAGCCAAGCCGCGAGGCGTTCAAGGGCGTAGGCATGGCCGCGGCCCAACGGCGGATTGGCCCAACTACTCGCATGAATGGGCTGGCCCGCGCCGTCATTGGCCGCAAAACGCGGACTAGTACCAATCCCCTCAATCTGCCCCTCGTAGCGCACATTAAGCGCGCCCGCTTCATGGTCGAAAATGGTAAATTTGATGCTGGAAGAGCCAGCATTGAGTACAAGAATGGCGTTCGCCACGCAGGAATCACCTTTTCTAGTGGTTGGTGCGGGCGGCTACGCCGCCCGCACCAACCACATTATAGCGGCTGCGCCGCCCGCAAAGACCCCTCTTTGTTGCGTGTTGGCGGCTACGCCGCCAACACGCAACAAAGAGGGGTTATTTGCGGTTACTCCCTAAATCGTATGCTCCAACGAAAGTTGTGCCCGGCGCGCATACACAAACAGCACCGCGACGGCGCATGAGGCCATACGGGCGCGCACGGTATCGGCGCGGCTAGTGAGAATGATTGGCACACGGGCGCCGACAACAATACCGGCGGCTTCGGCACGGGCCAGGAAGGTGAGTTGCTTGGCGAGAATGTTGCCCGCTTCGAGGTTGGGGACGATCAGAATATCGGCCTGGCCTGCTACCGGCGAAACAATCTTCTTGGTGCGCGCCGCCTCCATGCTGATGGCGTTGTCGAGCGCCAGCGGGCCGTCGAGGATGCCACCCGTAATCTGGCCGCGGTCGGCCATCTTGCAGAGCGCTGCTGCATCGAGCGTCGAAGGAATATCGGGGGTAACCGTCTCGACCGCCGAAAGAATCGCCACCTTGGGCGTCTGGATGCGCAACACATGAGCCAGTTCAATCGCGTTCTGGCAGATGTCGGCCTTGGCCTTGAGATCGGGGGCGATATTGACCGCGCCGTCGGTCACGATGAGCGGCTTGGGGTAGGTGGGCACATCCATAATGAAGCAGTGGCTAATACGCCGACTGGTACGCAGGCCGGTGCTCTTATTGACCACCTCGGCGAGCAGTTCATCGGTATGCAGGCTGCCCTTCATCAACGCATCAGCCTCACCAAGGCGCACGAGCTCAACCGACTTGGCGGCAGAAGCGTGGCTATGTTCGACATCAACAATACGGTAGGGCGCAATATCGATACCTTCGCTCTCGGCGACCGCCCGGATGCGTTGGGCTGGGCCAACGAGGATGGGCGTAATGAGCCCCTGTTCAGCGGCGTCAATGGCGCCCGTGAGCGAAATATCATCACAGGGATGCACCACAGCAACCGTAATCGGCTCAAGCTCCTGACAAGCCTCCATCAGCATCTCGTAGCCATTGTAGGCGTTATCGCCCGGTTCGACTGGGGGCATACCCTGATTGGCATGAATCATAGTTTCCTTCTCCTTCTCCTTCTCCTTGTGCTGGGTCGGCGGCCCATAGGCCCACGTCAACGTCGTTGGGGCTGCGCTCCAAGCCCATCATGTTTGCTGCGCGTTGGCGGCTTCGCCGCCAACACGCAGCAGAAAGAGTTTTTCGGGGGAGGCGAAGCCTCCCCCGAACCCCCACCGGCGGGGCGTGGGGCTTACGCCCCATACGCATGACGTTACGCCTCTGGCGGGCCTGCCGACGGGGGTTCGGAGGCATGGCCCCGAAGAATTTTCCCCTTCCGGCGGGGTTTTAGGGGCCGCAGGCCCCTTAATAGAGCGCACATGGGCGTAGCACCCACAGATTTTGGCCACACCCGTTCGGTCTTGGCGGCGGTGCCGCCAAGACCGAACAAAAAAAGAGTGGGGCTTGCCCCAAACGCTTTGCACACAAGCCATGGCTCGCATTCACCCACTAGCATACACATGCTGAGTTACAGGTGAAGCATGCGGGCGATCAGTTGGTGCAGAATGTGGGGGGCAACGGGCTTGTGTAAGTAGGCGCTGGCCCCGGCGGCGCGGCAGAGCGCTTCGTCGTGGGGGCGATCCAGTGCAGTGAGGGCAATCAGTGGGACGGCGGCGAGTTCTGGGCTGGCGCGCAGACGTTGGATCAGGGCGACACCCGCCAAGCGGCGCAGTTGCAGATCAAGCACGATGAGATCGGGCGGGTTGGCTAGGGCGGCGCGCAGACACTCTTCGCCATCGTGGACGAGGCGCACCTGGTAGCCTAAGGCGCTCAGTTCATGATCGGGATTGGCTGGATACGCGGCGTGGTTGTCGGCGAGCAGAATGCGTAGGCCGTTGCGCGGCGCGGGGGTGGCGCTATGCTGCGCGGCACTGTTGGTGGCGGGCAAAGCAACATTGAAGCAACTGCCCTCACCTGGGGCGCTGCGCACCCGAATGGAACCACCCAGCCGCTCGACGAGACGGGCCACAAGCGCCAAGCCAAGGCCGGTGCCAGGGAATTGGCGTTGCAGGCCACTGTCAATCTGCACAAAAGGTTGAAAGAGTTGGTCTATTTTGTCAGCGGCAATCCCAATGCCACTATCTTCCACCTGAAAGTGTATCTGTTCCTCGGTGGGTTGCCACGTAACCGCTAAGGTGACTTCGCCGCCCGCTGGCGTAAACTTGATCGCATTGGCCAAAAGATTGAGCAGAATCTGGCGCAAACGGCGGCCATCGCTGTAGACCGCAGGCAACTGGGGATCAAGGCTGACGCTCAACGTGAGGTTGCGCTGCTCAGCCGTAAGGCTTACGAGGCGCTGGCATGCGTCGCAGAGATCGGGAATGCTTACTTGCTGGATTTCAAAATAGAGACGATCAGCTTCAATTTTAGAGAGATCAAGAATATCGGTAATCAACTCAAGCAAATGGCGGCCACTCTCTTCAATCGTGGCGAGCGCAGTGTGCTGCGACGGATCAAGCGTTCCGTAGAGGCCTTCACGCAGCGATTCGGTGCGCCCAATGATCGCATTGAGCGGCGTACGCAACTCGTGGCTCATATTGGCCAAAAATTCATCTTTGAGGCGATTGGCGCGAGCGAGTTGCGCATTGGCCGCACTCAGATCGTTGTAGGCGTGGCGCAGATCGGCTTCGGTCTGTTTGCGTACCGTAATATCGCTGGCCACCCCCAAGATCACCATCACTTGCCCGTCCGCACTGCGCTGAAAGACGAGTTCACGACAGTAGAGCCAGCACCATTGGTTTTGCGCATTACGCAGACGGTATTCAAACTCAACAATCAGATCATCTGCGATTGCACTCATACTATCAAGATGCTCTTGCAACTTGATCACATCATCGTGATGGGTCAAAGCAGTCAAAACCTGACCCGTAAGCACTTCTGTCTGGCCGCCGTCGTAGCCCAAAAAACTGAGCAAGGAGCGATTGGTATAGACAAAGCGGCGTTCGGCGAGGTTGTAGGTATAGAGAAAATCGGGGGTAGCCGCATTGATACTCGCGACCAATTGGAGACTATACTGCAACTTGGAGCTATTTTCCGCCGCCCGTGCTTCAAGGTTACGGTTGTAATCCTCAAGTTCCGCATGGTTGAGTTGTAGGTAATCAATTGCGGTGAGCGTGCCAATCATCGTCGTTGGGTAGCCTTGAGCATCCCAGCGCGCTTGCCCCCGAATAAGAAACCAGCGGTAGCAATCTTGGTTGCTACCGACATGCATACGCACTTCACAATGAAGGGGTTGATGCTGTTCAAGATGCTGATTTAAGCTCTGAGCCAAACGATCAAAATCGTCAGGATGGATTAATTGCATCATGGACTGATTCAACTCAAGGCGTTTTTCGGATGGATAGGCAAGTAGCTCCTGCATTTGTGACGAAAAACGGAGCCAATTATTGGTAACATCCCATTTCCACAAGCCATCACCTGAAGTGATCATTAGGCCCTCAACCAACGCTTCGATCGTTTGAGCGGACAGATGGGCGCCATCAGCAACAATGCGATTGAGTACCATGGTGCCACAAGCCACCCCGCTAGCATCGTGGAGCAGGGATGCAGTGGAATGGATGCGCAACAGCGTGCCATTGTGCGCCACTTGGAGAACGTAGCCCCGCCACCAGCCTTGGCTACGCAGTTGTGAGCGCACATGCTCGTGGCCCTGCAGCGGGAAGAAGTCGGTCTCTAGCAATACCTCCAACTCAGCGCCAAGTACATCCCTGGCGGGCCAACCATAGATGCGTTCAGCGGCGGGATTCCAACTGGTAATACAGCCCTGCGCATCGGTAGTGATGAGGGCGTCTGGCATATGTGCCAAGATGTGTAGGGCAAGTTCTGGCGATGGCTTCATGGAATTGTTATTACGCCCCATGCGCATTAATTTAAGGGGCCGCAGGCCCCTTAAACCCCGCCGGAAGGGGGGGATTCTTCGGAGGCCATGTCCCTTCGACTAGGCTCAGGGCAAGCCCGAACCCCCGCCGGATGGCGCACTCGCGCACTCACTCACTCGCCAAGAGGCCGTGGCGCAGGGCGTAGACGGCAGCTTGGGTGCGATCCGAGACGTTGAGCTTCGCAATGATATGCTCAACGTGATTTTTGACCGTACCAGGGCTAATGCCGAGCCGTTCGGCGATTTCGCGATTGGTATTGCCTTCGGTGACAAAAAGGAGTACCTCGCGCTCACGCGGGGTCAAGGGGGGGCGCTGGCCGGGGGTATACTCTTCGTCGCTCGCGGCGCGACGGAGCAGATCGGCGGCTTGGCTGCCGTGCAGCAGCGCTTCGCCGCGCAAGATTTGGCGCGCAGTGTCGAGTATCTCGGCCCGCGATGCGTCTTTCAGCAGGTAGCCCGCCGCACCACTGCGCAGCGCCTCCACGACATACTCAGGGTCGGCGTGGAAGGAGATGATCAACACACTCGTCAGGGGCGAGACTTTCTTGATGGCGCGGGTGGCGGCAAGGCCATCAAGTACCGGCATACGCACATCAAGCACGGCAAGGTGGGGTTGCAATTGTTGGCAGAGATCCACCGCAGCCTGACCATCAGCGGCCTCACCAACAACCCGCATATCGCGGGCGTCGTCAAAGACGGCACGCAACCCTGCCCGCGACAGGTCGTGATCGTCGGCAATGATGATATGGGCCGGGGTGTGCTCACGGGCGCTGGGACGATTGGAGGATAGCATGGGGGGCCTTTTGGGTTCAGGGTTCAGGGTTCAGGGTTCAGGGTTCAGGGTTCAGGGTTCAGGGTTC
>RSAS01000865.1 GCA_003934145.1 Candidatus Viridilinea halotolerans
CACCCCCCTTTTGCCGCTGCCGCGGCGGGGGTGCGGGGGCCAGGCCCCCGCAAAATCCCCATTCCGATGGAGTGGGCGCGGAGGGGCCAAGCCCTCCGCACCCCTTTTGCCGCTGCCGCGGCGGGGGTGCGGGGGCCAGGCCCCCATACGCATTAACTTAGGCTTGGGGATGCCCAAAACCCGCTTGTAGTAGGCGCTTTAGCGCCGTCCAAGGGCTGGTTACGGGGCTAAAGCCCCTACTACGAACCACGCTTGTTGGCTTAAGTTAATGCATATGGGGCCAGGCCCCCGCAAAACCCCCACTCCGATGGAGTGGATGCGGAGGGGCCAAGCCCTCCACCCCCCTTTTGCCGCTGCCGCGGCGGGGGTGCGGGGGCCAGGCCCCCGCAAAACCCCCACTCCGATGGAGTGGATGCGGAGGGGCCAAGCCCTCCGCACCTCTCGTCAAACGGTAAAGTAAATAGCCGCGCAGCGAAACCACGTCTAAACAACAATTCTGTCTACAGCTCCGCGCCTTTGCGTGAGAAAAACTGCCTTAGCTGAAAGGCATTACCCCATGGGCTTTATCTTCGACGGCCTTGATGCCGAAGCATACGACCGCAAATATAGCGATGGCACCCTCGTGCGGCGTATTCTGGATTACTTTCGCCCGCAGGGCGGCAAGATGCTCATCGCCGCGCTGATGGTCACTGGCACCGCCGCCCTCGACGCGGGCATTCCCATTTTCATCGCCCTCAGCCTCGACTGGATCGGCGACGATCCCTCGACGCAACTGGTCGTCACCCTCGCCTGCATCCTCGCAGCGCTGGGTGCCTCCTCGTGGGTCTTCAACC
The DNA here is from genome assembly GCA_003934145.1 of Candidatus Viridilinea halotolerans. GTDB lineage: Bacteria > Chloroflexota > Chloroflexia > Chloroflexales > Chloroflexaceae > Viridilinea > Viridilinea halotolerans. The sequence goes on from RSAS01000865.1 coordinate 834, forward strand.
TTGTGCGCCAAACCTTTTCGGCCCAAGCGGTGGGCAACGTTGTCCTTAAGTTGCGCGAAGACGCCGTGGATGCCGTCTTGCGCCACGATCTCTCCTTCTACGACCAATTCGCCACCGGCAAGATCGTCAGCCGCGTCAACTCCGATAGCGCCGCCTTCACCCAGGTCATGACCCTGACGATGGAATTCATCAGCCGCATTCTGCTGATTGTCTTTATTGTGGGCTACTTGGCCACCGTCAACCTGCTGCTCACGGGTATTCTGCTCCTGCTCGCCCCACTGATCATCGCCACCGCGTTGGGTTTTCGGCGCATGGCGCGCAAAACCATCACCGCCTCGCGGCGCATGAACGCCGAGGTGAGTGCGCACATCAGCGAAACAGTGAATGGCATCGGGGTAGCCAAGACCTTCCGCCAAGAGCCGGTGATCTATACCGAGTTTCTGGAGGTGAACCGCCAGAGCCGCCGCGTCAACGCACGCACGCGCTATGTCTTCAGCACTATCTTCCCGGCGCTCAACCTGTTGGCGGGCATCGGCACGGCCACGCTGGTTTACGTAGGCGGCCTCGGTGTGCGCGGCGGTGATATTACCCCCGGCACATGGTTCCTCTTCATCCAAGGGCTGCAAGCCTTCTGGTTTCCCCTCACCAGCATCGCCTCCTTCTGGAGCCAATTCCAACTGGGGTTGGCCGCAGGCGAGCGCGTCTTCGCGCTGATTGATGCCGAACCCCGCGTGGTGCAGCATGATCAGCAAAAGCTCGATCCATTGCGTGGGGCTATTCAGTTCACCGACCTCACCTTTGGCTATAAAGAAGACGAGCCCGTCTTGCAACAGTTCAACCTTGCCATCGCCCCCGGCGAAGTGGTCGCCCTCGTCGGCCACACCGGCTCTGGTAAGAGTAGCATCGCCAAACTGGTCGCCCGTTTCTACGAGTTCCAAGACGGCCAACTGACTATTGACGGCGTAGACATTCGCGCCCTCGATCTGGCCGCCTACCGCGCCCGCCTCGGCATCGTCACCCAGACGCCCTTCCTCTTCGACGGCACGGTGCGCGAGAACATCCGCTACGGCAAGCCCGATGCAAGCGACGGCGACGTACGCGCTGCCGCCGCCCATATCGGCAACGGCGACTGGCTCAGCGGGCTGCCGCAGGGCCTCGACAGCCAAGTGGGCGAACGGGGTAGCAGCCTCTCGATGGGCCAACGCCAGCTCGTCGCCCTGGCCCGCGTGCTCTTGCAAAACCCCGCGATTGTCGTTCTGGACGAAGCGACCGCCAGCGTAGACCCGCTGACCGAAGCCTTGATCCAAGAGGGACTCGACACCGTGCTCGCCGGACGCACCGCCATCGTCATCGCCCACCGCCTCAGCACCGTGCGCCACGCCAACCGCATCATCGTCTTGCGCCAAGGGCGCATCATCGAAATGGGCAGCCACACCAGCCTTATGCAGCGCGGCGGCCACTACGCCGAGCTGTACAATACCTACTTCCGCCACCAGTCGCTGGAGTATATCGAGCGCAACGTGGCCTGAATTGTGGGGTTGCGCCTCCTCCGCAAAACCCCCATCGGAATGGGGGTTTTGCGGCATGCGCATGAACGTAAGCCTCTGGTGGGCCTTCCGGCGG
>RSAS01000116.1 GCA_003934145.1 Candidatus Viridilinea halotolerans
GGCTCAGCGAGCGGGCCGTTGGCTTTGGCAGGCTCAGCGAGCGGGCCGTTGGCTTTGGCAGGCTCAGCGAGCGGGCCGTTGGCTTCGACAGGCTCAGCGAGCGGGCCGTTGGCTTTGGCAGGCTCAGCGAGCGGGCCGTTGGCTTTGGCAGGCTCAGCGAGCGGGCCGCACCCAGAGCTTTGCTGCCTCTGCGCAACGCACCAACTCGCCACGAGGGCGGCGACGCCCAGCACGGGCAGCACCACCCCCGCTGCGAGGCGCGTCGTCAGCAGTAGCCCAACAGCCCCTCCGACGAGCAGCAGGTCGCGCCGGGGGTGTAGGCTCGTCACGGCGGCGTGGGTGCGTTCGGCGGCCACCAGAATGAGCAGCGCCGCCAGTGGCTCCGAGAAGAAGGTGCGCGCATAGGGCCAAGCGAAGGTTGCGAGGCCATAGCTTAAGCCGAGCAGCAGTGCCCATTCGTGTGTTGCGCCCAGCCGCAGTGCCCACGCCGCCAACAGTGCCGCCGTCGCCGCCGTGAGCGGCCCGTTCAGTGCCGTCACTGCGAAACGGGAGGCGTAGTCACGCGCTGCCGCCTCAGATCCGCCCAGCATTGCACCCAAGCCATGCAGTGGTAGCGCCAAGAGCGAAGGCAAGAGGCCATAAGGCGCATAGCGCCCACCGTCGCGCCCCGGGCGCAAGGCCGCGACACTGCCCACTTCCTCCGCCACGACCGCGACCTCACCCCGTGCCAACAGGCTGCGCGTCACCGCCAGCATCGTCTCTTCATCGGGCGAGTAGGTATGCCCGCTCAGCGTGAGCAGGTAGAACCCGCTAAGCAACCAGAAGATCGCCCAAGGCATGGAAAGAGTGCGTGGTTTACGGGGCATGGGGTGTAACCTTGTAGTGCCGACTTTCGTCGGCTTCCCAATTATCCCTAAGACATGGTTTCAGAAAGGGGCTTCTCGCTTTACAATCGTAGTGCCGACTTTAGTCGGCTTCCCGTCGCATCCCAAGACCTCAGCCGACTAAAGTCGGCACTACCTAGAGCGCAAACGGTAAAGTACCCTGAAACCATCCCAATCTTGCGAGGATGCGTGAGGCGAAGAGGCGATGTCCTCGCGTCCTCGCGTCCTCGCGTCCTCGCGTCACCGAAACCATCCCTAACAAACAAAAGGGGACGGCAAAGCCGCCCCCAAATATTCTTGTGCGTTTGTAGGACTGCGCCCTACGTCTCCTACTGCCCTAGCGCCCGCACCGCCTTGAGGCTGGCAATCGGATCAACGAGGGGCGTGTACTCGAGCCCAACAAAGCCACGATAGCCATGTTCACGCAAAATGCCGAAAATGTGCTCAAAGTTGATCTCGCCGGTACCCGGCTCGTGACGTCCAGGCACGTCGGCCACTTTGATGTGGCCAATCATGTCGAGATTCTCGATGATGCGTGCGGTCAGGTTGCCTTCGCTGATCTGCTGGTGGTAAACGTCGAAGCAGAGCTTGATGTTGGGGTGGTTGACTGTGCGCACGATGGCAAAGCCTTCGTCCGAAGAGGTCAGAAAGGTTCCGGGGTTGTCGCGGTTGTTCATGGGTTGCAAGACAATACAAACGTCGGCATCCTCGGCGATGGGGGCAACTTCGCGCAGTGCGGCAACAATATTGGCATATTGCTCCTCCCGTGCAACGTCGGGTAGGGCTGGGCCGCTGGTGACAATGAGATTATTGCAGGAGAGATCAACCGCTAACCCGGCTGCGTGGGTGATCTCGCTCATGAATTGGGCGTGCTGCGCTGGCTCGACGAGCGCCGCCCGACTGCCGATGAAGGCGCTTACCTCAAGTCGCAGGGCCAACTTGAGGGCCAACGTGATATTCATGTCTTTGCCCTGCCGCGACCAAAACTCGAAGGCGGAGAAGCCCAGGTCGGCCACATACTCCAGCCGTTGTTCGAAGGGCATTTCGGTGAACATCGTCTCGACACAGACCGAGAAGCGAATGGGGGCGAGGTTGCTCATAGTCTACCTGCTATCCGGGTGAAGTCCGGCTATGTGCTATATATGAGGGTTGGTAGTAATAGCCTGTTATATACTACAGTTGGGTTTTTGTAAACTTGGGTTTTTTGGGGGCCGTGCCCTCTGGACATTAGGCTAAGGGGCCTGCGGCCCCTTAAACCCCGCCGGAAGGGGAAAATTCTTCGGGGGCCGTGCCCCCAAGCCCCCAGCGGGATTTCTTGAGGGCCGTGCCCCCAAGCCCCCACGGGAAGGTGGTTCTTGGGGGCCGTGCCCCCAAACCCCCAGCGGGATTTCTTGAGGGCCGTGCCCCCAAGCCCCCACGGGGCAGAAGAGCAGACCTGTGAGGTCTTATTTGAAACGTATTGGGCCGTGCCCCCAAGCCCCCGCCGGGGGGTGGGTTTTTGAGGGCCGTGCCCCAATACCTGTCAAATAAGGGAGAGCATAGACCTCACAGGTCTTTGCTGATGGC
>RSAS01000910.1 GCA_003934145.1 Candidatus Viridilinea halotolerans
GTTGCAATGCGATTCCAGAAGGGGGCGCACATGTTTTCTGTCCGCCCTTAAACGCCCCGCCGACGGGGGGGAGGATGCGAGGGAACCAGGTTCCCTCGCGCACCCTTCCTACACCTTTTGTTGCGTGTTGGCGGCGCAGCCGCCAACACGCAACAAAAAATGGGGTTTGGGGGCATGGCCCCAAACCCCCAGCGCGGCAGGCGGTAACGTGGTTACGAACCATCCCCAACACTCACCGCCGAAAGCTCCCGTCGCCCTGGTTGAACCAGACAGCATAGTCGTCTACGTAGGCCACGAAGATGTCGGGCAAACCGTTACCGTTCAGGTCGCCGACGGCAACTGCGTCGTTGGCGCTGTAGCGCATGTTGGCAGGCAGTGCGCTCAAGTTGCCCTGGCCGTCGTTGCGCCACAAACGCACCCGCGTTGCCTCGGCAGTCACGAGATCAAGAACGTCGTCGCCATCGAGATCGACCAGAAAGACCGCCTTGGTGGGGCCGGTGGGCAGCGTGCCGAGTAGCGTGAAGAGGCCATGCCCATCGTTCAACCAGATCTCGTCTGGCCCCTGGTTGCCCACCACCGCATCGAGCGCACCATCGCCATTCAGGTCGCCCAAAGCCACCGCATGGCTCTCTTGCGTCCCCAAATCTTGCTGGCTCGCGGTGAAGAAGCCGTTGCCATCGTTGAACCAGACGCTATTGGGCGTCTGTAGAATCGTACCGTTGCCATCGTCACGCATGGTCGGCCCATTGGCCACAAACGCATCCGGGCTGCCATTGCCATTCAGGTCGCCCAAAGCGACGGCGGTGCTGCCGTGGGTATCCAAGGCCTGCATCGTATTGTGAAAGGTGCCATTCCCATCATTAAGCAGCACGAGGTTCGTTGACGGGACAAAGCGCGGTGGCCCGGCCTGACCAAAGTGCATGCTTCCGCAACACTCGGCCACAAAGATGTCCAGTGCACCATCGCCATCCAGATCGGCGAGCGCGATCCCGCCTTGGAAACCAGAGAAAGAATCGACACCCTGAATGTGACTGCTGCGTTGCAACATCCCCCGGCCATCGTTCCACGCGATGCTCAGGCCCGGATTCAAGATTGCATCAAGCATCCCGTCGTTATCCAGATCACCCAAGGCAACCGCAAAGTAGTGCATCTGCTGAGGCAGTTCGGCGGTGTGCGCAAACTCCCCCGCGCCGTTGTTGTACAGCACCTGATAGGTCAACTCAGTGGGGTAGCTATACGGCTCGCCAAAGCGCCCACTCGCCAACACCACATCGAGCGCACCATCGCCATCCAGATCGGCCAAGGCAACCTGGCGGATCTGCGGGGGTCTTTCGGGAAAGCACCCCGTGAGCCACACCAGCGGCAGCAGGAGCCAAACGAAGTGGCGCAGTGGGGGCAGGGCATGAGTCTTTGGCAGGGTAGGCATTTTGTGCATACGCCAATACCTTTCGGTTGAGGGATGGTTTCGCCGTGCGGCGATCGGCTTTACCGTTTGTGGGGAGGATGCGGAGGGCGTAGCCCTCCGCATCCTCCCCACAGGGGGGGGGTGCGGGGGCCATGCCCCCGCACCCCCAGCGCGGCAAGGGGTGAGGGCCTTCCATGGCATCCCCATCATTCATCCACCCAAGAGCGCTCACTGCCCGGTGCTAAAGCTCCACGCCAGATCAAAGGCCTGATCCTTGTAGCTGCCTTGGATGCGCACGTAGATCTCGGTATTCGCGGGGAGGTTGACATCGGGAATGATGGCGATGCCTTTATGCCCAACCGGCAGGCTGGTGGTGGCTTGGTGGCCGATCGCTACCCCGGCGGCGGTGCGTAGCTCGCTTGCGGTAAGCACCGGAACGGCTTCAAAATAGGGCCACAACAGGGTCACCGGCATGGCGCGTGGGGCGACATTGGTTTGATTTGCGACTGGGTAGCGCACCGGCCAACCTGTAAAACTGCCGTCGGCAGCGGTATTAGAGCGCGAAAGTACATCAAGGGCGGCGGCGCTCGTCTGGCCTGCGCTATAGAAACCAAAACCAAAGGTTGGCGTGGTGGGGTAGAGCAGCCACAAGCGGTGGCCCACGGAGGTCATCCAGCCATCAATCGCCTCGTGCGGCTGCCAAGCCCGCCCTGAGCCGATCCAGGCGTTGCCCTTTTCGGCACAGATCTGGCCCGCTGCCGAGGCCCAGGGCAGGCTGGGATTCTGATCGTGGGTGAGGTCGCGGTTTTCGGCCATGTAGCGCGCATGTTCAACACAGTTTGCGCTCAACGTTGCATCTTCGGTGACTGGCGGCACGCCGGCGATGGCGCGATAGGCGTTCACGCGTTCGAGCCAGGTAGTGGGCAGTTGCACGCTCGGTGGTGCCGGGGTCGGGGTTACGGGCGGCGGGCCACCCGGTGTGCTGCCTTGCCGGGCCAAAACCTCGTTGCCCAGCAGCCCCAACAGAACCTGGTTGTTGCTGTGGAGTTCGAAGCGGCGACGTTCAAAATACTGCACGGTAAGCTGCCGTCCCTCGATGGTAGTCTCGAAGGCCCCCGTAAGCGGGAAGCCAAAACGTTCGAGGCCACCATTGCGCTCCCAATAGCTCGCAAAAGCGCCACAGGTACGGTGGCCCGTCTCGCCAAAGGCCAAACAGCCATTGCCCCCCGCCTCACCGGGGCCACGCTGCCAAGGGGTGCCCTGCAACTCAAGCAAACGCGCGCCCAGCCGTCCCGCCGTAACACGGCCATCGGGCTGAATTTCGAGGCGATCACGCTCGAACCACTGCACCGTCAACTCGCGCCCCTCCACCTGCTCGCGGGCTGCCGCACTCTTGGGAAAACCAAAGACCGCAAGCCCACCGTTACGCTCCCAGTAGTCCCGAATCGCCCCTTCAATACAAAAGCCGGTTTCGGCAAAACAACGGGACCCACTCTGCGCCGCAACCGGATGGCTAGGCAGCAGGATGGTCAAGAGGCCAAGCAGCACCAACAACGCACCATGTCTGAACCAAGGAGCAAATGGCAACATAGAACACCTCCTTTTAACGAATAAAGCGGGTGAATAGATCATACCAAACTTCACACCGCATTGGGGGGAAGGATGCGAGGGAACCTGGTTCCCTCGCATCCTTCCCCAGCCCGAAGGGGTATAGGGCACGGCCCTACAGGCTTTGGTCACACCCATTTAATACCAAATCCGATAGCCGATAGCCGATAGCTGAAAGCCGGACATGGCGTCTCAATGCGCTTGAATGTCATTGGGCATGCGGCCTGTTCAATGGTAATTGGTATTAATACTTGCAAAAAAGGCCAGGTTTTGTTTTGGCGTTTCAGCGCATCAGAATGAGCTAAACGGGCGAGTCCAATCAATTGGACTCGCCCGTCTTTATGAAGAAACAGAAGAACAGAAGAACAGAAGAACAGAAGAACAGAAGAACAGAAGAACGGAAGAACAGAAGAACAGAAGAACGGAAGAACAGAAGAACAGAAGAACAGAAGAACGGAAGAACAGAAGAACGGAAGAACAGAAGAACAGAAGAACAGAAGAACAGAAGAACGGAAGAACGGAAGAACAGAAGAACAGAAGAGCAGAAGAACAGAAGAACAGAAGAACAGAGCCTGATGCTCTTTTTCGCAATGGACAAGGTTTCAGAAAGCGGCTTCTTACGTTACACTCTTGGGATGCGACGTAATGGCCCTCACCCCCGGCCCCTCTCCCGCTTGCGGGAGAGGGGGCCGGGGGGTGAGGGTCTTGGCGTTCATGATGAGATCGTAGAGGAATACCAAGAGTCGCGTTCTCTTCCCCCCCTCTCCCGCAAGCGGGTTCATGGGCGGACAGAAAACTTGTACGTCCCCTGCTGGAACCGCATTGCAACGCCAAGAATCTCAAAGTCTTCCCCCCTCTCCCACAACGTGGGAGAGGGGGCAGGGGGTGAGGGCCATCCATGGCATCCCCATCATCTATCTGCGGCTTGCGGAGCGAATGTTCTGTCCGCCCTTAAACCCGCTTGCGGGAGAGGGGGCCGGGGGGTGAGGGCCAAAGAGCGCATCCTCATGAGGAATCCGTAGGTATCGGTACAAGCCCTCTGTGCATAGGGTTGAACGGTAACGTTGCCACGAACCTTGTCTAAAACAAAAGAGTCTCTCCCCTCTGAACAGCTACGTGCGAGCCCCAAAGGGCGCTTCCCCTACCCCGCATCCAGCAGCCGCTCGAAGAGCTTGGCCCGCCAAATGGTGCGTAGCGTGAAGAACCAGAGTGGGAGCGTGAGCAGCAGCATCAGCGGTTCGGGGCCGCCCGGGGTGACGAGGCCGAAGTAGCTGGCTAACGTGGGGACGCGGACGACGAAGAGGTAGATCAGGGCGAGCGCGAGCGCCAACATGGCGGGCCGTCGGTCGGGATGGGGGCCAGGGGTGGTCCAGCCGGCAAAGAAGGGGTGGGGCGGTACGATGAAGAGGATGAGCCCGAAGGCGGCGAGCGAGACGAAGCTGGAGAGAGCGGTTTGGGCGACGATGGTGGCGGCGGCTTCGCTGAAGCCGGCGTCAATACGGTAGTCGAGGCCGGTATAGGCTTCCCAGCGATCGGCGGCGCGCGGCGGTAGGGTGAAGTTGTTGGCCGTCGTTAGAATGAGGGTGTAGAAGAAGGTGTAGACCGCGACACCAAAGGCGGTGGTGACGCTGGCCGCTGGGATGACAAAGTAGAAGAGGCGGCGTAAGAGTCCCGGTTCTGGCGGTTCGGGCCGCGCCCAGCGGGCCAACAGCAGCGTCGGGAGCCCGACGGTGAAGAGGGTTAAGGCGACCTGCGCTGGTTCGTAGGGGAAGCCGAGGCCGATCATGCTGACGGCGATGATGATTAGCATGGAGGTGACCGCACGGGTGAGGAAGAGGTAGAGCGCCATGCTCAGCCCGGCGATGATGCGCCGCCCTTCGGCGATGGCGGGTAGCAGCGCGGCGAAGGAGTCGCGCAGCAAAACCATGTCGGCGACGTTGCGCGTGACGCTGCTGCCACTCTCCATGGCGATGCCTACTTGGGCACGTTTGAGCGCCAACGCGTCGTTGACGCCGTCGCCGAGCATGGCGACGTAGCGCCCTTGGCTGCAGAGCGCCGCGACGATCTGCTCTTTCTGTTCGGGGGCGACGCGCCCGAAGATGCTGGTGGCGACGACGGTTTGGGCGAAGTCTGCGGGCGAAAGTTCCTTCAGCTCCGGGCCGCTGATCAGGTGCAGATCTTCCGGAAAGCCGGCTTGGCGGGCGAGGGCGGCTACGGTGTGCGGGTTGTCGCCCGAAATGACCTTGAGGTCAATGCCGAGTTCACGGCTGGCGGCGATCACTTCGCGCACCTGCGGGCGCAGTTCGTCGGCGAGGGCAACGAGTGCCAGCGGCGTGAGGGGCGGCAGCGTGGGGTTACCGTTCGCCGCGTCGGGCAACGTGCGTGCGGCGGGGTTGTAGGCAAAGAGCAGTACGCGCAAGCCCGCATCAGCCCATGCCGCCGCTTGCTGCGTGAACGTGGCGTGGGCATCCGTTGCGGCGTCTAGGTAGGGTGTCAGCCGTTCGGCGGCGCCCAGCGCGTAGACGCCCGGCTGCTCAGGCGCATCAAGCGCCATGGCGCTCCATTTGCGCGCCGAAGCGAAAGGAATCGTCGCCACGGGCGTGTAGGCGCTGCCCGGCAGCGCCGCTTCGAGGGCACTACTCGTGGCGTTACCCGTCCCTGCGCTGCGCGCAAAGCTGCCCAACGCCACCCCGACCGCTGCTTCATCCAATGGCCCCAGCGGGTGCAAAGCGTGCAACTGCAGCCGATTAGCGGTCAGGGTGCCGGTTTTGTCCATACAGAGCACGTCCACATGGCTGAGCGACTCGACAGCGTTTACATGCTGCACCAACCCCCCTTCGCGGGCGATGCGCGCCGCGCCGACGGCGTAGGTGAGCGCGATGAGGAAGAAGAGGCCGTAGGGAATCTGCCCGCTGAGGACGGCGGAGATCTGCACGATACGCACGAAGGGGAAGTCCTCGACAAGGGCCTGTAGCAGAATGACGCCGCTCATCATGGCGACCACGAAGGTGACGAGGCGCACGACGAGGGCCACTTGGCGTTGGAGGGGGGTGCGGCTCAGTTGGAAGGTGCGCACCGTACTGGTGAGTTGGTTGGCATAGCTGGCATTGCCCACCAACTCGGCCCGATAGTAGGCCGTGCCGGTCACGCAGAAACTGCCTGAGCGCAGCCGATCCCCGGCATGCTTACGCACCAGATCGGGCTCACCCGTCAACAGTGATTCATCCAGTTCCAATTGGCCCGCGCCCACCATTGGCCCATCAACAAGAATCTGATCGCCTGCCGTAACACACAAAAGATCGCCGCGCACAATTTCTGCCGGATCAATCTGCTGCTCCACCCCAGCACGCACCACCGTCACCGCACTGCGCGTCAGCAGGCTAATGCGGTCGAGTTGGCGTTTGGCGCGGAGCTCTTGCACCGTACCGATGAGCGCATTGACCAACGCCAAGCCCACGCTAGTGAGCGCATCATAATACTGACCAAGCGCAATCAGGGCGAACCCAATCGTATAGAGGGTATTGCTAAAAAGATTAAAAAGATTGGCGCGTACAATATCCCACACCGAGCGACCGGCCCGAAAGCTGGCCGCATTGGTTTCACCCTGCGCTTGGCGTTCCTGAACTTCGGACTGACTCAACCCGGCGAGCGTGGTATCCATGGGGTTCCTATTGCTACAGGTGTGCGTCTCCTTGGCGGAGAGGCGCGGAGGGGCGCGGCATCATGCGGCATAAAGGCAGGCCTCTGGCGGGCCTGCCGGCGGGGGTGCGGGGGCCTGGCCCCCGAAAAATTTCCCTTTCCAGCGGGGTTTAAGGGGCCGCAGGCTCCTTACGTTAAGTGTTGGTATGATAGGGGTGTGACCAAAATGTGCAGGTAGGGTGTGCGAGGGAACCTGGTTCCCTCGCATCCTCCCCCCGTCCAAAGGGGTGTAGGGCACCGCCCTACAGATTCGTCACACCCGTATGATAGGGCAAGTTTTGCCCTAGGGCGTTTCTGGAGCTTCAGAATTGGGGATGGCTTTTCGGGGAGGGCGAAGCCCTTCCTTCTAGGCCAAGAAAGGAATCCATCGATGCAGGCCATCTGGGATTGGGGCGTGGCGTTGATCATTGTTCTGCAAGCGGCGGGCGAGGGGCTGGCCCCCTTCTGGCGTGGGGTGAGCATCTTGGGCGATGAGGTCTTTTTTCTCGTCTTGATTCCGCTGCTCTTTTGGTGTGTCAGTCCACGGGTGAGCATCCGTGTCGGCCTGATCTTGCTGCTCGGCACGGCGATCAACAGCTTCTTCAAATTGGCCTTTGCCGGGCCACGGCCCTACTGGTACAGCGCCGATGTGCGCGCATTTACGGCTGAGTCGTCGTTTGGCCTGCCTTCAGCCCATGCGCAGAACACCGTTGGCGTTTGGGGGGCTTTGGCATCGCTCATGGCGCGCCCGTGGGCGTGGGGCGTCGCGCTGCTGCTCGCGTTCCTGGTGGGTTTTTCGCGCATGGCCTTGGGCGTCCATTTTCCCACCGATGTGCTTGCCGGTTGGCTCTTGGGCATCTTTACGCTCGGTGCCTATCTGCTTTGGAGCGAGGCGATCTGGCGCTGGGTGCAGGGCTTCAGCCTGAACAGGCAACTCGGCTTGAGCTTTGGCTTCTCGCTGCTCCTCGTCCTCATTGGCGCCCTGCCTGCGCTGCTGAGCAGCCATGAACTGCCTGCGACATGGGTGCAACAGGCGGCCATAACCCAACCCGACACCGCCATTCACCCTTGGTCAAGCGAAAATGCGGTGACGGTCGGGGGCACTTGGTTTGGCTTCACTGCGGGCGTCTTGCTCCTCACGCAACAAGGCGGCTTTGTGGCCACCGGCCCCTGGTGGCAACGTGGGGCGCGTTTTCTTGTGGGCATCATCGTCGTCATCTTGCTCTGGGCGGGCCTGGGGGCCATCTTCCCCCGCGACGAGACGCTGGTTGCCGCCGGGCTGCGCTACCTGCGCTACACCCTTATCGGCCTCTGGATCGCCTTTGGCGCACCGCTGCTCTTGCGGCGTATGGGCTTGGCGGAGGGATGAAGTTGGGGAGGCGAGGAGGCGAGGAGGCGAGGAGGCGAGGAGGCGGGAGGAGGCGAGGGAGCCAGGTTCCCGCGCACCCCCCTCCACTTTCAGATGCACTTGCTCAAAACAACCCCTCGGTCAGCCCCGGCTCCAAGTCGTCTAGCACATAATGGTTGGCGGTGGTGTCGAGGCGCTTGTGGCCCAGCGCCTTTTGGGCTTGGCGGATATTGCGGGCGGCGAGTTGGGTGCCGACGAAGCGGCGGAAGTCGTGGGGCTTGATCTGGGGCAGGCCGCTGGCATGGGCGTGGCGCTGCACGATGCGCCAGACGGTGGGGCTGCTCATGGTGCGGCTGGTGAGGCGTTGGCCCCGCCCGCCGAAACTGGTGAAGATGGCGCTGGCTTGCGTTCCGCGCCGTTCGATCCATGCCGTGATGCGTGCGTAGGCTTCGCGGCTGAGGGGGGCTTCACGCATGTGTTCGTCATTTTTGCCCTGGATGAGGACGACGTAGCTGCCCCCTTTGGCGACAATCTGGGCGAGGGTGAGGCTGGCCGCTTCGGCGACACGCAAGCCGCTGCTGGCGAGGGTGGTGAGCAGCGCAGCATCGCGCAGCCCCATGAGCGTCGTGCGGTCGGGCTGTTCGCAGAGGCGGCGCATGTCGGCGGGGCTAATGCGCATACGCGCACTGGGCTTCATGCGATCCTTGAGTGCTTTGGGGCGCACCCCGGCGACCTGCGCGAAGGCGGCGGCGTTTTCGCTACTGGTGTAGCCCTGGTTTGCCGCTTCGCGCATGAGGCGTTTCACTGCGGCGAGGCGGCGGTTAATGGTGCGCGGCGAGAGGGTGGTGCTATTGGCGAGGTGGGCGCGCCAGCGCGCTAAAGTGGCCGGGTCAAGTGCGGCAGGGCTGGTGGTGGCAAAACGCAGGTAGGCGGCGATGTCGCGCTGGTAACCCACGAGGGATGAAGGGGCGAGTTGACCAGCGAGGATTTCGACGGAGAAGGCGAGGGTGGCGGGGGCGAGATCGGTAACCATAGGGGCACCCCTCCGGTGGGGGTTCGGGGGAGGCTTCGTCTCTCCCGAAGCACGTTTTTTCGTTTTGGCGGCGAAGCCAGCAAAGCGAAAGGGGAGTGGATTTTGTTGATTGCCCCGTTGCTTTGTCACCCTGAGTACTCAATGGCCCGCGGGCCAGTGGCCTGTGAGAAACAAAAGTTCTGTCACCCTGAGCGCAGCGAAGGGTCTCTTGTCGGTGAGGAGAGATGCTTCGCTACGCTCAGCATGACGGAGGCCTTTGTTTCTCAGGAGCGCAGCGAAGGGTCTCTCTTCAGTCGAAAAGAGATGCTTCGCTACGCTCAGCATGACAGGCTGTTGGGGTACTTAAATTTTTCTGCTTCCCAAAGAGCAACGGGGGGGGTTGGGGCGGAGCCCTTGAAAACTCCCGTTCGGGTTCTGCATATAGCGAAAGAAAATAGTTCTTTCCTTGCGCTATTTATAGCACGTTTGAGCTTGTTTGTCAAGCCTTTGGGGGGGTAAGCCCCAAACGCTGTTTTTTTGTGCGGTGCTGGCGGTATTGCCGCCAGCGCCGAACGAAAAGAGGCACAAGGGATGGTTCCGCCTTGCGGCGATCGGCTTTCCATCCCCGTGGGGAGGATGGGGCTTTGCGGGGGCATGGCCCCATTCGCCTGAAGTTACGCCTCTGGCGGGCCTGCAGGCGGGGGGTTGGGGGCCCGCACCCCCAGCGCGACAGACGGTAACGTCGCTGCGAACCATCCCTAAAAGGGAGAGCTTCTGCGTATAATAGTATCGGATTGTGCTATAATACGCCTATCCGATACTATTATTTCGTGAGGTAGCCATGAGCCAATACGTTTCAAATAAGACCTCACAGGTCTGCTCTTCTGCACTGGAACGCCATCAGCAAAGACCTGTGAGGTCTATGCTCTCCCTTATTTGAAAGGCATTGAGCCATGAGCCACCCGCCGCGCATGGATCCGCGTTTGGCGCAGCGCCTTGGCGCGAAGCGCGCCGCGCTTGAGGCGCGCCGTCCGCTGCCGCCCGATGTGCTGCGCGTGCTCCACGCGGATCTTCAGGTGCGTTTGACTTTTCACTCCAATGCGATCGAGGGCAATACGCTCAATCTGCGCGAGACGCAACTGGTGATTGCCCATGGCATCACGATTGGCGGCCATGCCCTCAAGGAGCATCTTGAGGCGACCAACCATGCTGCGGCCTACACGGCGATGGTGGCTTTGGCCGAGGCGTCGCCGCCGCTGACGCTGGCGCAGATCCTGGAGCTGCACCGCTTGGTGATGGATCGCATGCTCGCGGAGGCGGGCCAGTTGCGGCGCGGTGCGGTGACGATTCGCGGGGCGCAACTCGTTCCGCCGCCCGCCCGCGAGGTGCCCGCCCTGCTTGAGCAGTGGCTGGCTTGGCTCGAGACGGAAGGGCTGCAGTACGAGCCGGTAACACGCATGGCGCTGGCGCACCATGGTTTTTTGGCCGTACACCCCTTCCTCGATGGCAACGGGCGCACGGCACGCCTGCTGCTCAACCTGCTGCTGTTGCGGGCGGGCTACCCGCCAGCCCTCTTGCTGCAAGAGTGGCGGCTTGGCTACCTGGAGGCGCTGGCTCAGGCCGACCGGGGCCGCTACAATCCGCTTCTGAATCTGCTGGGGCGCGCCGTCGAGATTGGCCTCGATCTTTACCTCGACGCCTGTGCCGCTACCCCCGACGAGGAGTGGCTGCCTCTTAGCCTGCTTGCCCGTGACACGCCCCACAGCGCGGCGTACCTCGCCCTGCTCATCCGCAAGGGCCGCCTCGCGGGCACGAAGCGCGCCGGGCACTGGCACAGCACGCGCGCTGCCCTCGCCCGCTATCAGGCCGAAGTGGCGGCGGGCAGCGTGCCACGTGGCCGCCCGCCGGGGTCATAGACGGCAGAACAAACCGCGCTGCGCATAAGAAAGGTTTTTTGACGCAAAGGCGCAACTGGCAGGCCACTGCTCACAACCCAACACACCCTTCAACCAACTGTCTCCAATCTTCAACAAAGCGGGTCGCTGGTGCACCATCCACGATGTCGTGGTCGAAGCTCACGGTGACGCTCAGGTATTCGCGGATGGCGATCTGGCCGTCAACGACGCCCGGTTTGGTGGCGATACCGCCCAGCGTGAATTGCAGGGTGTGGTTTGGCACAGGCAAGCCCCAGAAGCCGCCGTTGCCAAACATGCCCAGGCTTGAGAGGGCTACGGTGCCGAAGTATTGTTTTACCAAGTGGGGGTTGCTGAAGAGTACGGCGTAGAAGAGGCGGCGTGCGAAACCGGGTAGACGCACGAACCGGCGCAAGAATTGGGCCTCGCGGCTCTGCTCGGCTGACCCTTGGAAGCTGCGTAGCTCGTGGTGGATGGTCGCGACGCTCTTGGTATTGACCGCCCGCAGAATGGCGGGACGAATGCTGCGCCGCCCCGCTACTTCGACCTCAACGAGCGTATTGACATCTACGTCGTCGAACATGATCAGTTGGTTGCGCCAGTCGCGGTAGGCGTGCATAGCCCGATGCGCATCGAGCGCCTGCCCAAGGCACGCGAGTACAAAGGCCGTAAACGAGAGCGCCGCCCCCGTCTGAGCCTGGTGGCTGCGCAACGCCTGGCGCGCTGCGGTCACATCCACTTCCAGCAGGCCGTGAACGGTGTGCTTACGACGGCCCAAACGCCCGCCGTCAACCATGGGCAGGCGCATGCGCGGATACGGGATCTGTTGGTGGGGAGCGCGGTTTTTCGGTGGCATGTGCTTGTGTGGAGTAAAAGCGTTCTACATGAGGGAGGGGCTAGGAGAGGGCAGAGTCATCCCCTACGACAAGGTTTCAGGTGTCGGGCTTCAGGTGTCAGTCGGAGCGCATTAGAAAGCGATGCATGGCGCTAAGACATGGTTCATAGTTACTTTACAGTTTGGGATCCGATGGAGTGCCATGGGATGCCGACTAAAGTCGGCACTCCAACGGTAAGACATGGTTTCGCTGCGCGGCAATGTACTTTACCGTTTGACGAGAGGTGCGGAG
>RSAS01000029.1:0-3108 GCA_003934145.1 Candidatus Viridilinea halotolerans
CCCCTTCTGACGGGGTTTTAGGGGCCGCAGGCCCCTAAAGTTCATGCGCATGGGCGCGCCCCCCCAATAACTTGGGTCGCACCCGAAACATTAAAGAACTCTAGATGAGAGGTTGGTTAATTTTACCATATCTATACTAGCCATGCGTCGTTTCGTGTGGTATAACCATTGCAAATGATTTGCAAATCATTTGCAAATGACTTGGGGGCCAAGCCCCCAAACCCCCGCAGCACGGCATGCCCTACCCCCGCCGCAAGGCGCACCCCGCCCCGCCGCGCATTGGAGGCACTGCCGCCCCACACTATCCAACCCCAACTCACTCCAAATTGGACATAACTGATACTTGACAAATCCTGTGCAAAATATAGAATTATGAAACAGCGATAGTTGAGACTCCAGATATATCGGCTACTAACTAGTTCGTGGAGCGCAGCATATCGCTTCCTCCAAGCGGCACTGCCTTCAGCGCAGCCTCCGCCCCACACATCTGAGGAGAAGACGCCGTGAAAGCCTTCCGCCCGACCAGCGACAGCCCCACGAGTACAACCCCAGCCGACTTTGACGCTGATCACGATCCCGAAAGCGCGTGGGAGGCCGACTTGGCCGAACTTGAGGTGGAAGAACCCGATCCGGAAGATGCCGAGAGTAATGAGGGCGAATCAGTCGAGGACTCGGTGCAACTGTATCTGCACGAGATCGGCCAAGTCGCCCTGCTCAAGGCTGATGAAGAGCGCAACCTCGCTATTGCCATCACCTGCGGCAAGGCCGCACGGGTGCGCATCAACGACGAAGACTACACCTCCGGACGCGAGCGGCTGCTGCTTGAGCAACAGGTTGCCCGTGGCGAAGAGGCCCGCCGTCAGTTGATCCAGGCCAACCTACGCCTTGTGGTCAGTGTGGCGAAGAAATATATTAA
Organism: Candidatus Viridilinea halotolerans; assembly: GCA_003934145.1. Taxonomy (GTDB): domain Bacteria; phylum Chloroflexota; class Chloroflexia; order Chloroflexales; family Chloroflexaceae; genus Viridilinea; species Viridilinea halotolerans. The sequence goes on from RSAS01000029.1 coordinate 917, forward strand.
TAGCCCCATGGCCTTTATGGATCTGGTGCAAGAGGGCAACATTGGGCTCATGCGCGCCGTCGAAAAGTTCGATTACACCAAAGGCAATCGCTTCAGCACCTACGCCACCTGGTGGATTCGCCAGGCAGTCACCCGCTCCATTGCCGAGCAGAGCCGCCTCATTCGCCTGCCCGTCCACCTCAGCGAGTCGCTGGGACACCTTCGCCGAGCGATCTACAAGCTCGAACAGGAACTGGAGCGCGAACCGACCGCCGAAGAGCTGGCTCACACCCTCGGCGTTAGCCTGCGCAAGGTCAAGCGCCTGCTCCAAGCCGTCACCCAGCCCATCTCGCTCGAACAGCCGCTCAACCAAGAGAACGAAGGGCGCATCGGCGAAGTTCTCGCCGACGAGAGCCTAGAGACGCCGATCGAGATTGCGGCAGCCAATATGCTCCATCAAGAGATCAAATCCGCGCTCAACGATCTACCCGAACGCGAGCGCAAGATCCTCCAGATGCGCTACGGCCTGCTCGACGGCCAGCGCCGCACCCTCGAAGAGATCGGTGTCGCCTTTGGCATCACCCGCGAACGCACGCGCCAGATCGAAGCGGATGCGCTGCGCCGCCTCCGCCACCCCAGCGTCGGCATGCGCTTGCAGGGCTACCTTGAGTAGAAAAACATGTAAGTGTGGCCAAAACCTGTAGGGCTGCGCCCCACGCCCCGTCGGACGCAGGAAGGGTGCGCGAGGGAACCAGGTTCCCTCGCGCACCCTTCCTGCGTCTTTTGGTCACACCCAAAACATTTGAACCAAAAGGATGCGCGGGAACTTGGTTCCCGCGCATCCTTTTTCGTCCCCCTCACCCATCCGCCGAGAAGGACACCTCTCCCTGCATCACCACGCCCTCAAACCCTACCGCCAAACGCCACTCCGCCAGCGCACAGCCCATCGCTCGCGCATATACGTTCTCTAACGCGGTGTTGACCGCTGCGTAGTTGTGGCGACGTTCCACTAGGTGCCGCGCCGCCCGCCCCAGACGCCCGCAGTAACGCGGATCATCCAGCAGCGTCAGGGCCGCCTGGGCGAGCTCTTCTGCGTCAGACGCCACCAACAATTCATGGCCTGCCAGCGCCTCCAATTCGCGGGCCAGCGCCGGGATGCCCAACAACGGCAAGCTCATCGCCATCGCTTCCAGGGGCGTATATAACCCGTTGCGCCCCGGTAGCGCCGGCACCAGCGCCAATGTCGCCACTGCCAAGTAGGGGCGCGCGTCGCGCACCGCGCCCACAAAGCTGATGCGTGGCTCTGTCGCTAACGCCCGTAGCGCCCCGGGCGGCGGTGGCCCCAACACCTGCAAGCGCACTTCTGGTCGTTGTTGCCATATATGCGCCAAAATCGCATGCGTTTCCATTAAAACAACCATGCGCTCCAAGGGTGTAAAATCGCGCAGATCCAGCAACAGCCGCGCCCGCTCGCGCAGTTGCAACGTCGGCACCAAACGCTCCACATCCACCGGCGTCGGCACCACCTCCGGCTGGTGCGTCGGGTGACCCAAGGCCGCAGAGCCCCAATCCTCTTCACTGCTCGCCACGATCAGACGCGCCGCAGCAGGCCATTCCGCCCCAGCACGCTGCCGCGCCCGCCACGCCTGTAGCACATGCGCCCCGCGCAGCAACCACCCCGCCCGCCGCACCATGCGCTCGCGCCGCAACGGCTGGCACGCCGTGGTGTCGATCACCGTCGGCAAGGGCAAAGGCAAATCCACGGCATCCGCTACCTCACCCTCAATATGCACCAGATCAAAGCGCCGCCGCGCCAACACCTCGATCACCCGCTCCGCCAACCCCGCCCGCCGCGCCACCGGCAGCAGCGCACGACACCGATCACTCAGTTCGTCAAATGCCGTCCCCGCTCCATCCACAAAGATGACACTTACGTCGTGTCCGTTCCGCGTCAATGCAGTCAGCAACCCGTGGGTACGTGGACGATCAGTTGTCGGTGCCGCTGCACAAATTATAAGCATGTGCATCGCTGCTTCTCTCCGTTGGGGCAAGCCCCTTATTTTTTTGGGTGTGACCAAAATCTGTAGGGCTGCGCCCCACGCCCCGCCGGACGGTGGGGGGATGCGCGGGAACCAAGTTCCCGCGCGCACCCTTCGGAGGATGCGCGGGAACCAAGTTCCCGCGCGCACCCTTCGGAGGATGCGCGGGAACCA
>RSAS01000029.1:3208-12091 GCA_003934145.1 Candidatus Viridilinea halotolerans
TTCCCGCGCGCACCCTTCGGAGGATGCGCGGGAACCAAGTTCCCGCGCGCACCCTACGAAAAAGAATCCTTGGGGGCGGCGTAGCCGCCCACCTTACTCTACCTGCCAAAAATGACAACCTGTTGGCAACCGTCGCCCCCAAACATTGCGCTCCTGTCATCTTTTGCGCAGAATGTGCTACGATAGACTACACATTCCAAGGTCGTTAGCGCGAGCGACAGGTGCCTCTGCTGCGTGGCTTTGTCTTGGCAACACAGCACGTTTTAGTGCATTCTGGTGCGCCCGCATCCCCCTCCCTCCTATGGCTAAAATTGAACTCCACGCCTGGTATCGTCAGTTTCGTAAGCTCAAAGATCAGGCTGCCGATGCCATTCTTCTCTTTCGTTTTGGCGATTTCTATGAGACCTTCGACGATGACGCTAAACTCATCGCTGAACTGCTCGATGTGACGCTCACCCGCAAAGACTATGCCGTTGACCGTAGCCAACCCAAGGATCGCCAAAAACTCCATACGCCCATGGCCGGGATGCCCTACCACGCCGTTGAGCGTTATGTCAGCGATCTCGTCAGTCGTGGCTACCGCGTCGCTATCGCCGAACAACTCACCGAAACCGAAGCTTCGCGCAACGATACCCGCCCGCGATCTGTCTTTGCCGCTGGTATTCAGCCTGTGGCCGCCGGCGACATGGAACGCAAAATGGTGCATCGCGCCATCGTTCGTGTCATTACCCCCGGCACCGTCATCGATTCCTCGATGCTCGCCGCTCACGCCAACAATTATCTCGTCGCCGCGATCGTCGAAGGTGATGCCGTCGGCCTCGCCTATGCCGATCTCTCCACCGGCGAGTTTGCCGCTGGTGAGTTCCACGGCGAACGCAGCACCACCCAACTCCAAGGCGAACTCGCCCGCCTCCAAGCCGCCGAAATCCTCGTTCCCGACCTCCCCGAATTGCGCCTGCCTAACCTCGCCCCCGCCCAAGCTAGCCTCACCCAAGACCTTGCGCCCATGACGAAGGACGAGCGCGATATGCTCCTCCCCCACGAGCGCGTCGCCCGCCGCCTCGAGACCGCGAACGAAACCCGCTGGACGCGCGGCCAAGTTACGGCATGGCCCGTCTGGCGTTGGGAACTAGGCGAAGCCCAAGAAGTTCTGCTGCGCCAACTGCGCGTCGCCGCGCTCACCGCCTTCGGTCTCGACCAACATCCCCTTGCCACCCGCGCCGCCGGCGCCCTCGTTCAGTACGTCCACGAAACCCAACGCCACCAAGCCGCCCAACTCTCCCACCTGCGCGTCTACACTACCAGCAGTTTCATGCTGCTCGATCCCCAAACCCGCCGCAACCTCGAACTGCTCGAACCCAGCCGCCAAGGCGCCAAAACCACGCTGATCAGCGTCCTCGACCGCACGCGCACCCCTATGGGCGCCCGCCTGCTGCGCCGCTGGCTTGCCCAACCCCTCCTCGAACTTGCTCCGCTCCAAGCCCGCCAAGCCGCCGTCGCCACCTTCGTTGAACAAAGTCTGCTGCGTGCCGAACTGCGCGAAGCCCTCGGCCCCATCGGCGACATGGAGCGCGCCATCAACCGCATCGCCCAAGGCAGCAGCGTCGCCACCCCCCGCGACCTCGTGCAACTGCGCACCAGCCTGCGCGCCCTCCCCGCCGTGCTGGCGGCGCTTGGCGACGTGCAGGGGTTAGGGATCGGGGGTCAGGGGTCAGGGGCTAGGGATCAGGGGTCAGGGGCTAGGGATCAGGGGTCAGGGGCTAGGGATCAGGAGGATGATGATCTCTTTGGCGACAACGACATCCCCAATCCCCAATCCCTAACACCCGATACCCAATCCCCGATACCCGGCACTCCTGCCCCCCGAACCCTCAACCCTGAACCCCGAACCCTGAACCCTGAACCCCTAAACCCCGACCCCCGAACCCTGAACCCCGACCCGTGCGCCGACCTCCTCGCCCTCCTCGAACGCGCTCTCGACGACGATCCGCCCGCGCTTCTGGGCGCGTCCAACTATCTACGCAGTACCGAAGAGGGCGGCGAACGCCCACGCCGCGTCATCCGCCCCGGCTACGATCAGCGCATCGACGAGCGCATCCACCTCAGCCGTCACGCCCAAGAGTACATTGATCGCCTCGAGGCCAAAGAGCGTGAACGCACCGGCATCAAGAACCTCAAAGTCGGCTACAACAACGTCTTCGGCTACTTCATCGAGCTTTCGCGCACCACCGACGAACAACTTATTCCTAAGGACTACGAGCGCAAACAGACGCTCGTCGGTGCCGAGCGCTACGTCACGCGCCAACTCAAAGAGTGGGAGAGCGTGATCAACGAAGCGCGGCTGCAACTGGTCGAGCTCGAACGTGACGCCTTCGTGCGCCTCTGCAGCGAACTGAGCGACGGCCTCGAACGCTTACGCGCCACCAGCCGCGCCCTCGCCCACCTCGACACCCTCGCCGCCCTCGCCGATGCCGCCGTGCGCGGGCGCTACGTGCGCCCCACCCTCAGCGAAGATACGGCATTGCGCATCGTCGCTGGCCGCCACCCCGTCGTCGAACAGGTACTCAACGACCGTTTCGTCGCCAATGATCTCACCCTTGACACCACCAGCGAACAACTGCTGATCATCACCGGCCCCAACATGTCGGGCAAAAGCACCGTCCTACGCCAAGTCGCCCTCATCGTGCTCATGGCCCAAATCGGCTCGTTCGTGCCAGCGGAGGCGGCGGAAGTGGGCCTCGTAGATCGCATCTTCACCCGCATCGGGGCGCAAGACGACATCGCCACCGGCCAGAGTACCTTCATGGTCGAGATGACCGAAACGGCGGCCCTACTGCTGCAAAGCACCCCACGCAGCCTGATCATTCTCGACGAAGTAGGGCGTGGAACCTCCACCTACGACGGCATGGCCATCGCCCGCGCCGTCGTCGAATATATCCACAACGAACCGCGCCTCGGCTGCCGCACCCTCTTCGCCACCCACTACCACGAACTCACCGCGCTCGAAAACGAACTCCCACGCCTGCGCAACTACCACATGGCCGCCATCGAACAAGCGGGCCAAGTCGTCTTCCTGCACGAACTGCGCCGCGGCAGCACCGACCGCTCCTACGGCATCCACGTCGCCGAACTCGCCGGCATCCCCAGCAGCGTCATCACCCGCGCCAGCGCCCTGTTACGCGACCTTGAGAGCAACCGTCAAAGCTTGCGAGCGCCACAAGCGCAAGATCAGGATGCGGACAGTGCTGCCCAAACGTCCCCTCCGTCTCTTCCAGTTCATGGGGCGTCTTCATCGCTCGCGCCTCACGGCCCCCAAACGCCGCCCCCGCCCGCCACACCCCTCACGGAACCCACCGATCTCCCGCCCCTCGCCTCAGGCCAACTCTCCCTCTTCGACCTCGCCCCCAACCCCGTCGTCACCTACCTGCGTCGCCTCAGACTCAACGAAATCACCCCACTCGAAGCCCTGATGAAACTCCACGAACTACAAAAGCTCGCCGGCCCCAACGAGTGACAAACGCGCCTGAAGCTACGCATAGGCTCTTGGCATCCCCTGCCCCCTGACCCCTATCCCCTGACCCCTATCCCCTATCCCCTGCCCCCTGACCCCTATCCCCTACCCCCTATGAACCCACCTGCGCCAACCCATGTTCTCCTCGTAGACGACGAGCCAGCGGTACGCCTCACCCTCGCCACACTCCTCAAACGGCGCGGCTTCCACGTCACCACCGCCGAAGATGGCAACGAAGGGCTTGCCAAACTCGCCGACGGCCCCTACGCCATCTGCATCATTGACCTCCACCTTCCCGGGATAGACGGCCTCACCCTCGCCCGCCGCGCCCGCGAACGCATCCCCAACCAACCCATTCTTATCCTCACCGGCAGCGGCGTCAGCACCGAAGACGACCTCAGCGCCGCCCTCGCTCCCTTCCCCGTCCTGATGAAGAGCACCAACCCCGCCGAGGTACTCGATCGCGTCGCCGCGCTCTGCGCCGGCGAAGATTAAGCGCCAGTAGCTACGAGTATGTTGTGGAGATAGGCCAGTTGCTTCTCATCCACTATGGTGCATTACCCGAGTTGTCTGGTACAGATGCCTTGACTCAAAGGCAATTACTGGTATACTTGTCTAGACAGACTAGACAGAACTTCAAGGAGGGCATGTATGAACCATATCTGGCAACTTCAAGAAGCGAAGAACAAGTTTAGTGAAGTCGTCGAAGAAGCGCTTAGGAATGGGCCTCAAGTTGTAACAAGACGTGGGATTGAAACTGCAATTGTACTTTCATTTGAGGATTATCAGAAACTTCTTCTCAACCAACAGCGTCTTTCGATCTTTTTTCAACAATCTCCACTTGCGGATGTTGCTGATGAACTCGATCTTTCGCGTGACCCTCGCCCTGCACGAGATGACATTGCGCTATGAATTACCTCCTCGATACCAATGTCATCTCTGAGTTAATCAAGAAGCAACCGAATCGCCAGGTTATCCGCTGGATTGATGAGCAAGACGCGGGAAGAATGTATTTGAGTGTTGTCACCATTGGTGAAGTCCAAAAGGGTATCACCAAGCTCTCCTCCTCGGAACGGAAAAACACGCTCCAAACTTGGCTTGATACGGACTTACGTTTACGCTTCGACAAGCGGATTCTCGAACTCACGAGTTCTGTAATGACACAATGGGGAAGACTCACTGGTACTCTCGAACTGCAAGGACGAGTACTCTCAGCCTTTGACTCACTCATCGCAGCAACCTGTCTTCAGCATCAAGCAATACTCGTGACACGGAATGAGGATGATTTTCAGGGAACTGGCGTTACCATTATCAATCCCTGGAATATCCCCGCATCATGACAGTGATGGCCATATGACTCACTGATATGGGTGTGACTGAAATCTGTAGGGCTACGCCCCACACCCCGCCGGACAGGGGGAAATACGGGGGAACCAAGTTCCCCCGCACCTCCTTCCTACAAGTTTTGGTCACACCCAACTGATATAACAGCCCCTCAGCAGGTCTGGTTGGTCGTCAGGCGGCAACGGTCAAAGAGCAACGCCCACAGACGCTCCACGATCTGGCTTGGCACCTCGACAAACTGGTAGTAGAGCATGCCCTCCCAGATCAACTCGCGGCGCAACTCCGGGCGAATCAGTGTCCATTGGGCGATCAGGCCCACATTCCAGTAGACCAGCAGCAGCGCCACGGCCATAATCGGCCACGGGCCACTGCGCAGCCGTAGCCACTCCACCAGTGCCGCTAGGCCCAGCACAAAAATGGGCGTACACTCGATCAGCCGCCGGAAGCCAAAGGCCCCGCGTAGGTGCCACGTTGTGCCAAATGCGCCATTGATGTAGGTTTGCGCCAAAAAACCCGCGAGCAACACCAGCGCCAAGCGGTAATCGCGCCGCCCCAGCCAAACGAGACCTACTAGCCCCAGGGCCAGCACCGGCGCCCAGAGCAACGCCCCGCGCCCCGGATCAAGCAGCGTGTTGAAAAAGTTGGGACTCGTCCAGTCGAGCTTGCCCGCCACCGTGGCTGATGGCCCTGGCCGCCCATTCAGGATCTGGTAGGCCACGAGTTGCGGCGTTAGCGTGAGTAGCAGGGCCACCAGAAAAGCCACATGCCGCCCAAACTGGCGCAAGGCTGCCTGCCACGCCCGTTCGCGCAGCAGCAGCCAGTAGCCACCAAGCGCCTCCAGCGCCGGAATGATCAGCAACAGGCCCAACTGCTCCCGCGTGATCACCATCAGGCCACCCAGCAGCCCCAACAGCAGCCACGTGGCCAACGTGCGCTCCTGCGCCCGCCCCCAATCACGCAACCAGATGCTCAGCAAGAGCGCAAAGAGGAAAAAGCCCGGCGCATGCGACCAAGGCATGGCGATGTAGGTATAAAAGACCAGTGGCGAAGCCAAAAAGACCGTCAGCGTCGCCACCGTCGCCGCAAAATCGCTGCTGTAGCGCCGCGCCATACGATACGTCAGTTGCAACCCCAACAGCGTATAGAGCACCGTCATAAAACAGACGGCGACGATGTAGGGCCGTGCATAGCCATCACGGGCAATTTCAGCCCCCAAGCCATTGGCCAGCAACACCCCCAAATCGGCCAAGATGAACCCGGGCGCCCAAAGAAGCGCCGCGCCAACGGGGGCCACATTGCGCAACAGGCCCGTAGCGGGGTTAGGGTTTACGGCATCCTCACGCAGCAGCGCCAACGCCACCGCCTCATCACCAAAACGCCGCCCCTGCGCAGCAAAATGTTCATACTCATTCCGAAAATCAAGGTCGCCATCAAAATAGACCGAGCGTAGATAAGCGTAATACTGCACCTCATCGCTCAACGCCACGCGGGGCAGGCTAAGCGGCAACAACAACAAACAGACCCCCAGAATAATCCAGGGGCCAAGTTCACGGGTTTGCAGCCAACGAATAAAGCGTATATGCATTCCTATTTCCTAGGCTTACTAGGGGTACGCACGAGAACCAAGTTCCCGCGCATCCTCCCCCCGTCCGCCGGGGGGCGCGGGGGCGTGGCCCCCGCAAAACTCACCTATCCGTAGGATGCCCCCTACGGATAGGCACGGATCAACAACACCAAGCGATCCTCATCCTGCCACTCCTGAAGTACATAGGCCGGACGGCCAAAACGATCCAGAATCGCCTCACGCGTGGGCAGATCAAAGGTCAATTTGCCTAACGAACGAAACGCATAATCACCTACCGCATCCACCACATAGTAGGGCATGGCTTCGGGGGCTAGGCGCAACTGCGTGGCCGGATCATCCAATGGGGCGGGCAACGCCGCCAAGAGGTAGATATGGGGATAGTTGGCAATCGGGCGATCAAACCAGATCGCGTCTACCGTGTGGGCATGCTCGTCCGCGTAGCGCATCGTCTCTAGCAGGCCATCTTGGTAGAGCCATTCGCCCCCAGCCACAAGCGGGTAGCGCTGGGTATAGCCCTGAAACCAGAGCGTAGCTTGCCAGCAGAGCAACAGCGTGAGCAACCCCGTCACGCCCCAGCGCAGCCTTTGGCGCAGTCCCTGCGTACGCGCCCGCTCGCTCAGGTGCCAGAAGGAGGCCATGCCCAAGCCAACCAGCAGCGTATAGAAGGGCGCAATCCCCGCAGCGCGGTACGCATGCGGGTTTTGCCAAGTCAGGCTGGTGGGCAACGGTGCAAGCAGCAACGCCCCGAAGAGCAGCAACAGCGCCCCCGACGGCGCTGGCGCCGCGCTGCCATGCCAACGTTGCCACCGCACGCGCAATTCACCAGCAGTACCCACGAGCAGCGCCACCAAGCCAAGCGCCACCAAGGGCGCTTCAGGCCAGAGCTGTACCCCATTCTGCAAGTAACCATGATCGGCAAAGGCATCGCCAAAACGGTAGTAGTAGCCCGGCCCCCAATAGAGGCTATAGTTCTGCCACCAACTCAGCAGCAAACCCAGCGGCGTTTCGGCGCGTAACGCCAGATCTTGTAAGCGCGTCGCACTCGCCCGGTTGAAGAGCGTTGTGTATACAAAGGGCAGCCAAAGCAGGGCGAGTAGCCCCGCAGGTGCCGCCGCATAACGCACCAGCCCCCAACCATGGCGCAACCAGGCCAGCAGCACTATCAGCCCTAGCAGCAGCGGAATGAACATTTTGAGCGTAGGGTAGGCATAGAGGCCCAAACCCGCCACTAGCGCCAACAACCAAGCCGCCTGGGGTGTGGCAGTGCGCATAAAACGCAGCCCAACCCACATGAACAGCGTCAACGTCGTAAAGACCAACGCGGGCGGAATGGCAGTACGACTCAGCGAGACCTGCCAGGGCGCAAGGGCGGTCACAACGGCACAAGCCAGCGCCGCGATCCGTGGCCAACCAAACTCACGGGCGAGGCCATAGCTTAGCGGCACCGCTAGCGTCCCCACCAGCACCGTCACCCAACGCCCGGCTAGGGGCAATGGCCCACCGGCAAGGGCGACTGCGGGCAAGAAGAGGTAGGTCAAGAGGGGCGAAATCCAATCGCCAAAGGCTTCGAAAGCGCCAAGCGGCCACCCATTGCCGTGGTGGTCATGGCCGGTATGCAAGAGATACCAGGCATCAACGAGGCTCACCAGTTCATCGTGGTGCGCACCGGGCGGCGCATGATCGAGCCAGATTGCGCGCAACCCCAGCGCCAAGAGAGTCACAAGCGCAAGCGGGCCATAGCCGCGCCGCAGCAGCCAACGGCCCGCCAGCCACACTAGCGGCGTTGCAAGCGCCACCAGTAGCGCCGTGCGCAACGCCCGCCAAGGCCAACCCAATGGTTGGGCCTCAAGGCTCAACACCTGCACCCCCACCCAATGCCAAGGGCGGCCCGGCGGCTGGCCCACATTCGTCTGTAAGAAGAGCGTCTGGGCCGCATCAGGCACCAAGACGGTGTAGAAGCGCCGTGGCGCAGGCACGACAAAACTCCCCAGCGTATGCGCGTGGGTCGTCAAGGTCACCACCGACGTATGGCGACCCTCCCATGGCTCAGCGGCAAGCTCCAAGCGCAGCAGCGTCGTCGTACTGGAGCGCGCCAGCGGGATCTGCACGCGGCTACTCGTCCAACGAAATAGGCGCTCTTCGCGTCCCACTTCAGGCCGATAGAGGCCACGAGCTTGCTCAAGGGACGCCAGTGGACGCTGCAGCAGCCAGAAGAAGCAGGCCATACCAGCGATCCCAGCCAGCACGAGGCTAAAGAGCCACCAAGATCTCACAGCATAAAGCACACGAAAGCTTCCATCATATTCAGAAGGTCTGGGTGAACTGCGTTCACCCAGACCTTAGTGATAGGGCCACGTCAAAGTCGTTGGGGCTGCGCCCCAAACCCTCTTGTTTCTTTCGTTTTGGCGGCGAAGCCGCCAAAACGAAAGAAAAAAAGTTCTTC